>WLKU01000039.1 GCA_009701105.1 Actinomycetota bacterium
CCTTCGCCCTTGATGTTGGAAAAGTGTACGAATACGTCTTCGCCACCATCACGTGAGATGAAGCCATAACCCTTCTCAGCGTTGAAAAATTTAACGGTACCTCGCATTGGATTTTCTCTTTTCTTTTCTTTTGTTTTGATTTGATTAGTTACAAACTTGCCTAGGTGGCAAATCCGTTACTAAGACTATGAGATTTTGTGGCAGATAGCACATATTTGTCTAAGTTGGGCAAATTGGCTGACCGAGCGAGGGCTATGCCCTGAGCGCAAGATTAAGGCTTGCAGAGGTGTCGAGCATCTGGCTCTGACTCGCTCATTACAAGGGTTTGAGCGAAGTTGGCATTCTTGATCCGACAGATCGAGCGGCAGTCTGTTGGGTGCACTAGACCCATTTATCTCGAGGTCGGCAAAAGATTTTCCCTGCCCAGCTCACGCCACAAGTCAAATAGTCTGTATTGCGTACGGCTTGGGGGGCTCGTGAACAAAGAAGTGCTGACGCGATCATTGCAGAAAAGATTTCCTGGACTGTGCGTAACTGAAATCTCGACGAGTCCGATCGGAACTGGTCAGATGGCCGACAGTTTGCGCGTGACCATGCAACACAACGGAAATGATTCTGCACCTGCAACACTTATTGCCAAGGTTCCTAAAGCCAACGAAGCAAGCCGTGCTGCATCTCGTCTGAGTCGTTGTTATGAAGTGGAAACAAGTTTCTATTCAGAAATCCGCTCTGCTGTTGATGCCCGAATACCCGATTGCTATCACGTTGAATACTCGGCACACGACGACGAGTTTTTGTTACTTCTCGAAGATTTGGCTCCGGCACAGCAGGGCGATCAGTTGGGCGGTTGCAGTGTTGACGATGCAATGATGGCAGTCACCGAGATGGCCAAGTTGCACGGCTCCTTATGGGAGAGCCCGTTGATCCAAAACAAGGAATGGTTGCATCGCAACAGCAAGGATTCGGTGGAACTCACTTCGCAACTTTTGCAGGGCGTGTACCCGGCTTTTTGTCAACGTTATGAGGGTCGCATCGATAGCGAAGTGGTGAAAGTCGGCCAGCAGTTTGTCAATCAGTTTCCCACGTACTTTGCTGCACAGCCCAAACCGAACACGGTTGTGCATCGTGATTTTCGGTTAGACAATCTGCTGTTTGGAGAATGGGAAGGAAATCGTGGGGTAGCGATCCTGGATTGGCAGACAGCATGCGACGGCGTAGCGATTAGTGACCTTTCCTACTTCGTAGGGTCTGCGTTGTTGCCGAGTGTGCGGGGTGAAAATGAAAGGGCCGTGGTCAATCAGTATGTATCGGTGCTCAATGCGTATGGAATTGAACTCTCGAAAGAAGAGGCCTGGCGCCAATATCGGCTATTTTCGTTTGGAGGATTTGTGATGGCAATTGTTGCTTCAATGTTGGTGCAACAGACCGAACGGGGAGACGAAATGTTTATGGCAATGGCTAATCGACACGGTCAACAAATTTTGCAACTTGATGCGCAGAGTTTTTTGTCATGAGCAGATTTACTCCGCTCGATGAACGCTTCGCGCACCAAATTCCGGAGCCGTTTCCAAACACAGTTACGTTCCATCACGAATGGCGCGAAAGCCTCTTTTTTGTGATGCAGCGACCCGATGGACCAGGCGATGTAGTGATTTCAACTCTTGCCCATTTTCCGGCGAGGGGCGAGATGGACTCGCTGCAGTTGGGTCGAGTGGATGGCAACCCGCTGATCACCAAACATGTGCGAACCGTGGACGGCGACCAAGACGTATTTAAGGTTGGTGGCGTCACGATCGACATTATTGAGCCACTCAAGAAGGTGCGACTGCAAGTTGTCGAATCGCCCGCAACATCGGCCACCCTCGACATCATATTTACCGCACGCACCCAGCCATACCAACTGCGCCGCGGCACGATGAAGGCAGGTCACGAGATTGTTTGGGATCAGTCGCACATGTTTCAGAGCGGCACATATAACGGCACCTACACATATAAAGGTCAGACACACAAAGTTGAAAACTGGTGGGGTCAGCGCGATCACTCATGGGGTATTCGTGCACACGGCAGATGCCCGATGTGGATGTGGCTGGCTATTCAGCTTCCAGAAGGGATGCTCGGTGTTTGGAATTGGGAGTATCCAAATGGCGCTCGCGTGTACACCGACGGATGCTTTGCGCCGTCTGATGGCAGCGACCCAATTCCCGTCATCGGTTTTGAGCACGACTTGCAATGGCAAGACGAGAACGGAAACGAAACGTCGTACGACCGCTTTGGAGAAAACGTGCGCGGACTCGGTGGCGTAGTGCACTTCACTTTGCAAGGTGGTCGCAAAATTACTGTTACCGCACAAGGCAAATGGGCGCAGCGCTACAGCGACATCACCAATCGCACAGGTGCTGCGCTCGGTGGCGGCTTAAACGAAATGGTGGTGACAACTTCTGACGGCACAAAGGGAACTGCGATATATGAAGTGACGGGCAGTTGGCACCACAGATATTTTCCGCTGGCACGAGGCGAACGTCTGCCGCCAAATGGCATCACGCCAGGCGAAAACGAAATAGCTCGCTAGATCTGTGCTGGCAACTATTTGCCAGAGAGCGCAGCAACCACTGGAGCAAATTTTTCGACATCTTCGCCACCGACGATGACATATGAAAAACCCCAGCGCTCGCGACGAGCAATCAGGTCTTCGATCAATTTTGAAGGAGGTCCCATGAGGGCAAAAGGTGTTTCGGCCACCATCGATTCTTCGACACCCATGCCAGCAGCGAGTCGTGAGATTGCACCGGCCGCATCATCAGTGATGTTGACCAGAAATGCACGAATGTTCATCTCGACATGATTGAAACGATCGCCCGCAGTATCGCGAACGATGTCAACTTTGCCATCAACGGCCTCGGCGGTCATTGTTGAAATCGCTTCAGGTCCAACTGCACCTGCGCTCATGGTGGCATTGATGCCAATGATGTCTGCAACTTGTGCGGCATACGTCAGCACTCGCTTACCACCGCCACCGATAAGGATTGGTGGGCAAGGTGCTTGTGATGGTTTTGGAAGACCGTCGTAGTTGGTAATGGTGTAGTGCTTGCCAGCGTAAGAGAATGCGCCTTGCGCAAAGCAACCCTTCATTACATCGATGCCTTCGATCATGCGGTCGATTCGCAAGCCTGCGCGCTCGTAGGGAATGCCAGATTGTTCGTAATCAGTGATCATCCAGCCCGCGCCGATGCCAAGTTCGAGTCGTCCATCTGACAACAAGTCCATTGTTGCGAGTTCTTTGGCCAAGACAACTGGATGTTTGTAATCGTTGTCCCACACAAGAGCGCCAACTCGAAGTTTGGTTGTTGCGTCGGCAACACTCATCAATGCAGGTACCGGTGCGAGTTGATCAGTGAAGTGATCTGGCATGGTCAACACGTCGAATCCTGCTGACTCAGTGCGCTTGGCAAGATCGATCCATGACTTGCGATCTGGTTGAGATGACGCCTGAACGCCGAATCGGAAAGGCTTGATGGGGAACTGTCGGGAAGAAGTCACGGGCAAAGAGTATCGTGGGAGGTGCCGTGAATCCCCAACTCAGGACGATCCAGCGCCTCCTCATTGTTATGTTGGCAGGTGCCTTAAGCATTACTGCCTTGGTCACTGGCATGGCTCCGCAGGTGTGGGGAATCCTCAACGCGCACAGCCAAATACCGGTCCAATTACCGGGATTCGCGGGCCTGTCGCAACGCAGCGTGCTGTTTGATGTTGCTGGCGAACAGATCGGTGTTTTCCAAAAAGAGAACACTCAGAAGACACCTGTCGACAGTGTGCCGGTGGACGTGATTGCATCGATCTTGGCTGTTGAAGATGCGGTTTTTTATAGCCACGATGGTGTCAACCTGCGAGCTGTCGTGCGCGCCACATTGGCCAATACACAGGGGTCGACTCGTCAGGGCGCTTCAACTATCACCCAGCAGGTTGTCAAGAATGACTTTCTTGCTGGACTTGATAGAGACGGCCGATACAAGGTGTTGCAGTCTCGATATGCCGTGATGCTGGAAAAGCAAGTGCCAAAAAAACTTATTCTTGAGCGCTACTTAAACACAGTTTTTTTTGGCAACAATGCGTATGGCTTGCAAGCTGCAGCCGAGGTGTATTTCGGTGCTCCGGTATCGGCACTGACTGTTACCCAGGGTGCATTTCTTGCAGGGCTTATTCAAGCCCCATCGAGTTATGACCCAATCAGGAGTCCTGATGCATCACGCACGCGCTACAAAATTGTGCTCGCACGATTAGTCGATGTTGGATTGATCACGAAAGAAGTAGCAACGGCTACTTGTGCGGGTTGGGAGAAGCCGAAAATACGTACGCTTGTGGATGCAGAGTGCGTGATACCTGAACAGGTCAGCACCATTCCGCAGCAAGATGTCAATCGTTCGTACTTCACTGAAGAAGTGAAGGATTATTTGCTCAATCGCTCGACAGTGTTGGGTGCCACGTATCAAGATCGTTACAACAAACTCTTTCGCGGTGGTCTCAAGATCTACACAACCTTGAACAAGAAAGACCAAATTGCTGCCGAAGCCGCAGCTGCTGCACAACTGCCCGAAAACAAGACTGGCATTCAGGCTGCAGTGGTGTCTATTGACAATGCAACAGGGGGAGTGCGCGCGATGGTTGGCGGCACCGGCTTTGTTCCTGTAGGTAACGAGATAAACCTTGCGCTACGAAGGCGTCAGACTGGGTCGAGTGTCAAGATGTTTATCTTGGCGGCTGCTCTGCAGGCCGGAATACTTCCAGACGACGTAATAGATGGAACGCTTCCTTGCACGTTGCCTAACCCAGGCAAGCCAGAAGAACCGTTTTATATTTCGAAAGGCGTGAGTCACGAAGTTGCGCCGCTGCGCATCATGACTGCATTGTCGATCAACTGTGCGTACGCAAAACTTTCGCAAGTGGTTGGGCTTGAGCGAGTAGTCGCATTGATGTACAAGATGCTGGACTCAGAATTTACAAATCCCGAGACGTACCAAATTCAACCGTACGCATCGCTTGCTACTGGTGCCAACGAACTCAGCCCGCTCGACATGGCTTCAGGTGCCCAAACCATGGCAAATGGTGGCGTGCACTTGCGACCATATTTGATAGACAAAATCGAGGACGCCAATGGAGTGTTGTTTCAACACGAACAACTCTGCGTTGCACCATTAGATGTGGAGCCGTGCAGAGTCTTGAGCAACGAGGTTGCATTGCGGGCTGTCGACACAATGAAGGGCGTAATTCAGTTTGGTACTGCGCGTCGCACTGCACTTGAACCTGCAGCACCAATCGGCGATAAGCCGCGCGCTGCAGCCGGCAAGACGGGCACACAGGACGACAACACCAACGCATGGTTTGTTGGTTACACCAAGCAACTGACAACAGCGGTGTGGGTTGGCGACCCAAAGGCATACACACCGATGGTCAATATCCCCGAGTTTGTCAAACAAGATGGCATTACGCGGGTACAGGGCTCGATGTATCCCGCACGTATTTGGAAGCAATATATGGATGCAGCACACGAGGGTTTGCCATCTCTGGATTGGGATGCTGCGCCTGCTCCAGTTGCAACCGAAACACGACCCGACCCAAACCCGATGCGCATCTATTTGCCAGGAACCGAATGTTTGGCACAAGTTGTATCTGGCACCGTTCCCTCAACAACGACAACAACAAGTATTAAACCAGGTAGAGCAACAACGACAACAACAACTACGCCGATAGATCTGACGAATCCATCAAATACTGTCGTAGTGAGGGTTGTCGATCCAGGAACTACGATCGCGCCTACGGATACCAACCCATTTTCTCCTGCCAACACCGTGGCTATCGGCAGCTATTGGGTATACGAATGCGCACAACCGTTTTCGCCTGCTGTGCAGACGGTGCCGTAGGCAACTGATGGGCGCTCTCCACGATCTACATGCGGTGCAATTGAGCGACATTGCAATTTCGCAAGCGCAGCATCGCCTTGCGCATTTGCCAGAATCAGCAACATATCAACTTGCAAAATCTGCATCGGCAAACGCAATCACAGAATTGGCTGCACTCGACAAACGAAGCGCAGATGCTGGAACAGAAATCACTGGACTTGAAAAGCAGGCGCACGAAATTGATTCGACACTCGCTCGACTTAATAAGCAACTGAAGACGATCATTGCGCCAAGAGAAGCCGAGGCCTTGCAACATGAGATTGCCACATGCACAAACAACCGCAGTGCCCTTGACGACAGAGAACTTGAATTGCTCGAGATAGTTGAGCAGTGCGACAAAGAATCGGTTGTGCTTGGCTCTCGTGTTGAATCGACTCGCGAAGCTCTTACTAGTGCGGAACAAGCATTGCGTGCCGCGCGAGCTGCGGTTAACGCCGAAATTGCGCAACTCGCTGAACAACGAAGTGCCCAGGGTCTTGTGGTGTCTGCATCATTGCTCTCGACCTACGACGCCAAACGTAAGCACCGCCCAGATGGGGCAGTTTCAAAGCTGAATGGCCCGACATGTAGCGGGTGCCATCTCGATTTGCCGAAAAGTGAAATTGATCGACTGCACAAACTTCCTGCCGACGAACTTCCTGAGTGCCCGCATTGCGGTTGCTTCATCGCGTTATAGGGGTCGTTGATGTTGTTTTGGTTCATCGGCACGTCGGTTGCATCGGTGTGGAGCGTGTTTCGTGACCCGAAGTTTGCCTATCGCTGGGTGATTGTTGGGGCGCTCGTACCGGTGTTTAGCGTTGTGACCGTGGTGGGGTTCCTGGTTGCTGTGATGCTGTTGACAATCGGCAAAAATGCCAGCAAGAAGAAAGCACGAAAGAACTTTCTGGCCTTGACGATTGGCCTTTTTATGCATCTGGTCTTCGATGGAGCGTTTCTTGATACCAAGATGTTCTGGTGGCCGCTGGCCGGCCTCTCTGTAGATGGGTACGCGATACCGCTCGTAGAACGTGGTTTGCTCAATATTCCTTTTGAAATTGTTGGTATAGGCCTCATTCTGTGGACGAAAAAACAGATCAAACCCATACCCTGAAAGGTGTTTCGGGGCTTCTGGAGAAGGTGAGAAATACGAACATTCGTTCGTAGATGGTCATTGAACCGCGTTATTTAGGGGTAAACTATTTTTACCCCACGAAAGCGAGATTTTATCCCTTCGTACCCCCATCGTTTACCCCTCATTCGTCGCGTATTCGCAGCAGTTGTGCTCTTTGGCTTCATGTCTGGCACCTTGGCCATGGCCGAATCCGTTCAGTTGGACACCAGCGCACCATCGGAGAGTCAGGTAATCACCCAAAGCGTGTCAGAGGGCCTTGCATCCCAGGTGATTGTCGACGGTCTCGATTTTGTGCCTCCAATGCCATACGGCTCGATATGTCCGCAGTGGTACGACCTGGCGATGCAGTATTTCTCGCCAGCCGAATGGGACACCATCGACTTCTTGCTCAACCGGGAATCTCGGTGCAAAGTGCTGGCCTTCAACCCCCGGGACACCAACGGTAAGCCCAGCTATTCACTCTTCCAGATCAATGCATTCTGGTGCCGCCCCAGCAAGCATTACGACGAGGGTTTCTTGCAGCAAAAAGGGGTTTTGACCACCTGTGAAGAGCTCTTTGAGCCCGAAACCCAATTTAGGGCTGCTCGTGCTATTTACGTAGAGGGCCTCGTGCGTCACGGCAGGGGCTGGCGTTCATGGGGAAATTACCCCGAGACCCGCTGACGTCTCAGTTCTGGCTTCCAGCACTGAAAGTGCAATGAGGGCACCGATAACGAAACTCGCACCTATTACACGATTGATCGTGAGGCGTTCGCCGAGGAAGATGACACCCGCTGCGATGGCAAGCACTGGTTCGAGAGTGGTAAGCACAGACACCATGCTTGGGCCGACACGCTTGAGCCCTGCGAACCCCGCAAGGATAGGTATAACTGTTCCCAAAATTACCAGCCCCGCGATGTACAGCCATGCGACTGAATCATGTGGAAACTCTGACGTTAATGAACCTGGCGAAGTCACAACTAAAAACCAGTAGGAGATTGCTCCGCCCGCATTGACAATGACAACACTTGTAATGACATCGGTTTGTTCGAGTGAATGCGAAAGTCCCAATAAATAGATCGTGAAGAAAACTGCAGAGAGCAAAACGAGTGCGACCGCGCTCATACTCGCATCCCCAATTTGTCCGACGGTGATGAAGACTCCGATCATCGTAAAAACCAATGAGATCAGAACATTTCTGCTCGGCCGTTTCTTCCAGATGATCCAAGACCCAAAAACTATAAATATTGGGTTTGCGTAAAACAGCACAATTGCTAGCCCGGTATCGATGTCATTGATCGCAATGAAGTACGTGAGTGAAATGCCCATGATGCAAACGCCCCACAACAGCAACTTTGCCGTGTTTTTGAGGCTTGGCCAAGGTGTATTGCGCAACATGACAGCGCGAATGGCAAACATCAGCAAGGTGGCAAGCGCAAAGCGAACACTCATGACACCCATGGCGTTGGTGTCGTGCGCATAGATTTTTTTGGTAAACGTAGGCACTGTCGCAAAACCGGTGCTGGAAAGAAACACAAACAGTGTTCCGATTAAGCGTTGATTCTTTGGCATCGTTTATTTGCCATTCCACATGTTGTTGTCGACTAATCGTTTGATCCAGTCGACTGTGAGATTTGGGTCAAATACTGGGCTTGGAGCGCCAGCCAAATCCGTAGCGCCAGATGCAACTAAGTCTCGCATCGACTCGATTGCCTCTCTGCGTGCTTGGTAGGTGTACGGAGATGATTCTGTTGCGGCCAGAAAGCCGATGATGCCCATTGCACTTATCCATACGGTGGCCACGATGGTGAAGATATGCCGTGATGCGACCTGCTCAAGTAGAGACTCGATGCCGATGAACACGAGAGGAATGATAAAGATGGCGCCCAAGTACACATAACGACTCGATACCGGTGAACCGAAAGTGACACGTGAAAAACCAGTGATGAAATAAAACATCACCGAACCAACGGCCATGCAGAACGGCATCAAGATTGTTTTTGACTTGATGGACTTCTTGTGAAGGCCCAAAAAGCACAAGACAATCAGGAAGGTAGACGAACCACCGATATGGGAAATGGCTTCGAGCGAACCTTGTAAACCTTTGATTACATACTGTGCGATTTGTTCCGTTTTGTTGAAGGTCGTGTACTGCGTGTCGCCTTTGACTCCGTGGTTCAGCGTTCCGTATTCAACAAACCACATCAGCCAGAGCGCTGCTGGCGGTACGGCAATGAGGACCGCGCGTTTGTACTGGCGTTGGAGCACCAAGAACAGTGCGATCATGACGATGAGCGGAATGCTTGTGCCCGCGCATATAACCGCAATGACTCCGAGCAGAGTAGCAACGATGTCGCGTTTGGAGATGTCGCCATCGTGATCTACCAAAATCAATTGATACAACCCAAGAAAAATTGGTGCAACGTGAGCCATGTTTGTTGCCATCATCAACACTTCGTAACCGGCCGACATAAATGCAACGCAACATACTGCGCTCAATGCGGTCAGTGTTGAGGCGCACCTTTTCTTGAGAATGATTGCAACCGCAAGCAGAATTGCAATGTGCATGAAAATCGCGGGAAGCATGTAAACGAGATGGTTGTCGAGTCCAAAAACGTTTCCAAGTCCAATAAACACGAGTATCGGTAGTGCGACAAGATGGTCATTGTGTGGCAGCAGAAGAGCCTGCGACCAGTTTCCATCGGATGCCGCAAAGTAGCGATCGGTGAGAATCGCAAAGTCGTCTCCGATGAACCACGTGTGTCGGTTGATCCACAGTGAGAGCGCAAAGGAGATAATCGCGACGACACCGACCGACCCATAAAACTGGCGGCGCGTAAATGCGTTGATATTCACCCTCTAACCCCATCTCGCGTACAGATTAAAATGCAATTGCGGGGCAAAGTTATCACACGCATCGTTTGATGTGGATGCTGATGCCGATGTGAATGCTCGTGAAGTGACGGTGAGTCGATCTATAAGCGGGGTTCTGTAGTCGTCGCAATCTCTCGCGCCAACCGATGACCATCCCTCTGTGCAACCTACCCGAGGGTTGTTGACTACAAGTAGTCAACGAACGGACCGCTCATGCCCTCTGCATGGTCTTGCTTCGAGTGTTGATACCAAGCCGCACAAATTGCTTCGTACG
>WLKU01000004.1 GCA_009701105.1 Actinomycetota bacterium
CCCCAATGTTCTCCACAAACCCTTACGGGTGATGTTGGCGAACCACTACCTACGGGGTGATACTGGAGTCTGTGAATTACTTCGGAGCAACCTCAGCAAGCATCGCGATCATCATTATTAGTTAGGCGTGCGTCATTCGACGTTCGCCCAAGCCGCCCTCAAGGGCGGCTTTTTTAATCCCTGAAATAAGCGAAAACTTTGAAAAGAGAAAAAAATGAAAGCAGCACAGAAAAACACCACAGTCGAAGTGTTTGATACGACCCTGCGTGACGGCATGCAGGTGGAGGGTGTATCGGCCAGCGTCGAGGACAAGTTGCGCATCGCTGAGCAACTCGATTATTTGGGTGTGCATTTCATTGAGGGTGGATGGCCAGGCGCAAACCCGAAGGACATCGAGTTTTTTGCCCGTGCCCAAAAAGAATTGAAACTGACGACATCGACGCTGGTGGCATTTGGTTCAACACGCCGACCATTGGGCAAAGTGGACGATGATCCGACGCTGCGCAACTTGATCGAGTCAAACACCCCTGCAGTGTGCATCGTTGCAAAATCATCGGACTATCACGTAGAGCAAGCACTGCAGACAACGCTTGACGAAGGCTTGGCCATGATTGGCGACTCTGTGAAGTTTTTGCACGGTGCTGGTCGGCAAGTGCTCGTTGATATGGAGCACTTTTTTGATGGCTACAAGAGCAACCCAGAATTTTCGATGCGTGCACTTGAGTCTGCAATCATCAGTGGTGCAACCCACTTGGTGTTGTGTGACACAAATGGTGGGTCATTGCCATTTGAAGTGCAAGACATTGTTGGAGCGGTGCAGCGACACGTTGGCAACGACGTCATCATCGGTATCCATTGCCACGATGACACTGGTTGCGCAGTAGCCAACTCGCTTGCTGCGGTACACAGTGGTGCACGCCATGTTCAGGGAACCTTGAATGGTCTTGGTGAGCGCACGGGTAACACCAACTTGACCACGGTGATTCCAAACCTGCAACTCAAGCTTGGATACACCTGCTTGCCAGACGGCAGGCTCGAACGCATCACGACAGTGAGCAACTTTGTGGCCGAGGTGTTGAATCGTCCACTCAATCCGCAAGCGCCATACGTTGGCTCGGGTGCATTTGCGCACAAGGCAGGGTTGCATGTGTCGGCAATTGCTCGCGTAAAGGATGCGTACGAGCATGTGTCGCCCGAATTGGTTGGTAACGGCACGCGATTCTTGGTTTCGGAAATGGCTGGACGAGCGACCATCACGATGAAGGCTGAAGAACTCGGCCTGGCCATGGACGGACCGGCAGTCAACCAAGTAATTGACGACTTGAAGCGTCTCGAACACGAGGGCTACCACTTTGAAGCAGCAGATGCATCGCTTGAGTTGTTGATGCGCCGTGCGGCAGGTTGGGAGCAGAACTTCTTCAAGGTGGATTCGATGCGAGTGATCACCGACGAGTCGTCGATGGGTGATTTCACCACCGAAGCAACTGTCAAAGTGTGGATCGGCGATGCTCGCGAGGTGTTTACCGCTGAGGGCAATGGCCCAGTCAATGCAATCGACACCGCACTTCGTGCAGCGCTTGCAAAGAACTTTCCTCAACTCTCAAAGGTGCACTTGACTGACTACAAAGTGCGCATCTTGGATTCTGGATCGGCAACAGGCGCAGTTACGCGCGTGCTCATCGACGCAACAAACGGCGATCGCACATGGACAACTATCGGCGTGTCGGCCAACATCATCGAAGCCTCATGGCGAGCGCTTGAAGAGTCGCTCGTATTCGGCTTGCTGCACTCGACCAACAACTAGGATCTTGGCCGTATGGCTGCTCCAAAACACACCCCAGTTCTTCCAACAAATAATCCGCGCATCTACACGTCGCCAGAGCACGTGCCTGGCAACTGGACAGTTGATCGACCGGGAATGTTGGACGGACGCCAACCGCGCGGTGCGAGCCTTGGTAATCAGGGGCCAGACCAGGGATATGTATTGACACTTGCGCGTCGTGTTCGTAAAAACGTGCGTTTCAAAGAAGGCGAGTCAGTTGATGATGCAATTCAGGGAACAATTGCAATTGCGCTGAGCAGGGCATCACAGTTTGGCCGTGCTCCAGTGATGCATGACCTGACATTTGCACTCACCATCTGGGGTTGGTTGCTTGACTCGCCACCAGCCGACTTGTTGGCAAAACGTCGTGAAGTGTTTAGTGGACTTGGCCATGCTGCACATCACTACGCCGAGATTCGTGCACTTGTAGACATGGTTCCTGCAACGACATTCAAGTTGTCGAATGATCAATTGGCAAAATCAATGCCTATGTCGTGGCGTGCGCTCACCGGCGCTTAATTTTGCGCTAGTTAAACAGCAAATTTTTCTAGATCAGCCAAGTCAACAAACTCAAGTGTGCGCACGTGTGTCGCGCGCAAATTGACGCGTGGTGCGTGACCAGCTTCAAAAGCCTCTTGCCATCTGCTGGCGCACAAGCACCATTGATCGCCATCTTTGAGCCCTGCAAAACCATATTGAGGCATTGGTGTTGATAGGTCGTTGCCTGCTGACTTTGAAAATGACAAGAACTCAGTTGTCATGATCGCGCACACGGTGTGTACGCCAGTGTCGTCACCACTTGTTTCGCAGCAGCCGGTGCGAAAGAAGCCCGTCATAGGAGAGGTGCAGCAACTGTCGAGTGCTTCACCGTAAACATTGGTTTGGTTGGTGCGAGTTGTGTCAGCCATTCGGTGAAGGGTAGTGGACGCCATCGCTGATCGGCACGCCGAGATAACCTGAGAGTAGATGTCAACTGCCACACCGCGCTATCGCTTTGCTCCATCACCAACCGGATATTTTCATGTGGGCGGTGCGCGTACGGCCTTGTACAACTGGCTACTTGCGTTGAAGAATGACGGCATATTTGTGCTGCGCATTGAAGACACCGACGAGTCGCGCAACGAACCGCAATGGACACAGGGAATCATTGATGCACTCGCTTGGATAGGCATCGATAGCAACGACCCACATTTTGAAGGTCCATATTTTCAGTCGACGTATGCCGCCGAGCATGTGGCTGCAGCCCAGAAGTTATTTGACTCGGGTAACGCGTATTACTGCGACCAGACGTCGGAGCAGATTCAGGAACGTGCGAAAGCCGCTGGTCTGAATGGCTATGACGGCCATTCGCGCGACCGCGGCCTTGCGGCCGGCCCAGGTCATGTGCTGCGGTTTAAGGTGCCGGCGGGGAAAACCATCGTGCATGACACTGTGCGTGGCGAAGTGGAATTTGAGAACTCAACGATTGAAGATTTTGTGTTGTTGCGTGGCAACGGCACGCCAGTATTTTTGCTGGCCAACGTAGTTGACGACATCACGATGAAAATCTCACATGTGCTGCGAGCCGAGGAACATCTTCCAAACACTCCAAAGCAGCAGATGCTGTGGAATGCACTTGGCGTAACACCACCTGTGTGGGCTCATGTGCCTGTGTTGGTGAATGAGCAGCGCAAGAAGTTGTCGAAACGACGCGACAAAGTGGCAGTTGAGCAATATCGCGAAGAGGGAATCTTGCCTCAGGCCATGGTCAACTATTTGATGACACTTGGATGGGCTCCACACGGTGACACCGAGATCGTGCCGTGGGAAAAGATTGTTGAAGAGTTTGCGCTCGAAAGCGTTAACCACTCACCAGCATTTTTTGATATCAAGAAACTGCAGTCATTTAATGGCGAGTACATCCGCATGATGCCACTAGAAGATTTCATTACTGCCGCCGAAGTGATCCTGACTTCGAGTGCCGCGCCGTGGCCTGCTGAGCGCTACAAACCAGAATTGTTTAGTGCAATGGCTGCACTCGTGCAAACACGCATTGTGGTGATGGCCGAAGTGTGTGCCCTTCTCGACTTCTTGTTTCTTGCAGAGCCGCCGATTGACGATGCTGCTTTCACGAAAGCGTTTAGTGCCGACTTTGCAGCACCAACGCTGGACGAGATTGCCACTGCATTTGCAACTTGCGAATGGAATGCGGAATCGCTGAAGACCGCAGTTGAAACGGTTGGAGCGAAGCACGACGTGAAACTCGGCAAGTTGCAAGGTCCGTTGCGCATTGCCATCACGGGACGAAGTGTGGGGCCACCATTATTTGAACCGATCGAGTTGCTTGGCCGTGACGAATCGTTACGTCGCATCAAGTCGGCACTCGCTCGCGCGCAGGGCTAGATAACCGTGAGCAAGTTTGCACGAGTTGTCGGCCTGCTCCTGATCATCTCTCTGGTGTACGGATGTATCAACGTGGCACAAGTGTGGTGGGTTGGTCGAAGTGATCAAGCACGAGCAGTTGATGCAATTGTTGTGCTCGGAGTTGCGCAATATGACGGCAGACCATCGCCACAATTGCAAGCACGCCTCGATCATGCATTGGTGCTGTGGCAGGAAGGTCTTTCACCACTCCTGATCACAACCGGAGGCAACCAACCGGGTGACAGATTTACTGAAGCTGAGGCATCGGCGAACTATCTGCTCGATTTTGCAGTGCCGGCTGAGTCAATCGTGCAAGAAAACATTGGTTCATCAACGCGAGAGTCGCTCATGGCAGTGCGCAACATCATGCAAGACCGTGGGTTGCACAGTGTCCTTATCGTGACTGATCCGTATCACTCGTTGCGGTCACGCTTGATTGCCCAAGACCTTGGGCTTGTCGCGTATGTTTCTCCGACCCGCACTTCACCGTTGCGGGGAGCGAGCGCAGTTTCGCGGCACGTGCGCGAAGCACTTGGGGTAGCTGTTGCGCATCTCATTGGTTTTACAAATCTGGAGCGCCTGACCAAATAGTGTGTGGCGATTTTGGGTACGGCGATATCCTTGATCCGTCACTCTGGGGAGTGGTGTAACTGGCAACACAGCAGATTCTGGTTCTGTTATTCAGGGTTCGATTCCTTGCTCCCCAACGCCGCGACTGAACAGTGCTTCGCACAGTTCGGTCGCTCTGCTAAAGCTTCGCGACTGAACAGTGCTTCGCACAGTTTGGTCGCTCTGCTGCTTGGCTCTGCCTCGCAGCGCCCAGAGATACAACGCTTTGCGATGCTTTTTGTCGCGATAGCCTTGCATTGCTACTTGGCCCCATCGTCTAGTGGCCTAGGACATCACCCTCTCAAGGTGGCGGCACGGGTTCGAATCCCGTTGGGGCTGCTCATTGCTCGATTGAAGTAATTACAGATCTTTCATTGCAGGTCGTCGGTGTGCCCACGGCATTGCAGCTTCCAGTTGGGCAGCCAAACGCAACAAGATGTCTTCGCGGCCATAGGCAGCCACTAACTGAATTCCGATTGGAACTCCTTCGGGTGTCCAGTGCAGCGGCAAACTGATTGCTGGTTGACCACTCGTGTTGAATGCTGCAGTAAACGCAACGAAGTCTCCAGCAACTTTCATTGGTTTCATTGGGTCTTTGGGATCATTTGCAAACTGTCCAACCTTGAGTGGCACACGACTGACTGTTGGAGTAACAAGAATGTCCCAACCATCTGCCCACCACTGCGCAACCGCTCGTCGATAATGGGAGGTAGCAAGAATTGCGCTTGCATAAGTCGTTGCCGACGTGTTTTTTGCATACTGCGCCATTGTCCAATTGACGAGTTCGAAATCATCACTGGTCACTTCGCGACCAAGTAGCGCTGCAGTTGTTTCGCAAGCCACAGACATGTTGGTTCCCCAGATTGCTGTGAAGCGCGGAGGAAATGACGCGTCCTCAAGTGCCGATGGCCATGAAGCATCAACAATGTGGCCGAGTTGCTCGAGTTGCTTGGCGACAATGTGTACACCTTCGACACACTCGTGGTCAATGTCGCCGGCAAGTGGGCGATGATCGAGAAAGCCGATGCGAAGTTTTTCAACTGGCGCGCCAACCTCACTTAAGTATGATCGCGATGGGGCAGGAGCAATGACTCGATCGCCAACACCTGGACCGTGTGTTGCATCGAGCAGTGCAGCGCAGTCGCGCACAGTGCGCGTGACTACGTGTTCGACACCAAGATTTGTTTCGTCTCTCATTGGAGATGCAGTGATGCGACCTTGGCTCACTTTGAGTCCAACAAGACCGCAACATGCGGCAGGAATGCGAATGGATCCGCCACCGTCTGTGGCATGTGCTGCTGGAACGATGCCTGCAGCAACCGCTGCGCTGCTGCCTCCACTTGATCCACCAGAGATTCTGCTGGTATCCCACGGTGTGCGAGTTGCACCCCATGCTTCTGGCTCGGTGGTGGGAACACTTCCAAACTCTGGCGAGTTTCCACGGCCGAAAATGACAAGACCTGCTCGTATAAATCGCTTGACGTGTTCGGTGGTGTACGTAGAGATGTGGTTGGCGTTTTTGAGCGCAATGTTGCCGTTGGAGATGGGCTGACCTTGAAGAGTCGCGTTGAGATCTTTCAAAATAAATGGCACGCCACGGAATGGCATTGTGTTGTCGTTGGGGAGTGATGATGCAACCTTGCGAGCATCATCATCCCATCGGTAGGTGAGCGCATTGATAGCGGGGTTGAGTTTGTCGGCACGTTCGAGCGTTGCATTGAGTAGCTCGAGCGGCGTCACTGCGCCGTCGCGAATTAAGCGAGCTTGGTCTGTGGCATCAAGCCACTGTGTTTCATCGGCGATTGAAGTCATATTTCCTCTAGTGTTGTTTGCCTATGAGCGACTCGGGCGAACCAACACAACTTACAGCACGAGATGTGCTGCGCTTTACAAACGTAAGGCGGATGTTGGGCAGCAGTTTTGCATTTCATATTGGTGTATCACTGCAGGCAGCCACGCTTGGAAAACATATTTTTGATATCACGGGTCGTGCAATCGATATTGGATGGCTGGGTTTGGCAGAATTTGGTCCAATCGCTCTGCTCGTTTTGGTGAGCGGAAGTGTTGCCGACAGGTTCAACCGCAAACATGTCGCAGCATTAGCGCTTGCGGGAGAGATGCTGTGCGCGATTGCACTTGTTGTGTATTCGCTTTCTGAGCCAACGGCCGTGTGGCCATTTTTTGTGATTGCTGTTGCATTTGGCATTTCGCGTGCATTCTTGTCACCAGCGACCCGTGCGATGTATCCGATGGTTGCACCTGATGGAGGCTTGCCACCAGTCATTGCGATGTCGTCTGGTGTGTGGACATCGGCGATGATCATTGGTCCAGCCGCATCAGGATTTTTGTATTCCATTGCTCCGTGGGTTGCGTATGCAACGACATCTGCATTGATCTTTGTTGGCATCATCGGAATCATGCGTGTACAACTTGAGCGCGACCCGACACCGCGTAACCCAGATGATAAAGCGACGCTGCGCTCGGCTATGGAAGGTCTGTATTTCATCAGGCGAACACCAATCTTGTTGGCCGCAATTTCACTTGATCTTTTTGCGGTGTTGTTTGGTGGTGCGATTGCACTGCTGCCAGCAATCGCGGAAGAACAATTGCATGTAGGCGACGTTGCCTACGGATGGTTACGAGCATCTGCCGGTATTGGCGCTGCGGCGATGGCGTTATTTTTGTCATTCAAACCTCTGCGTCGCAATGTCGGCAAAGCGTTACTCATTGCTGTCGGAATATTTGGCGCAGGCACAATTGTGTTGGGTATGACCCACACATATTGGATTGCGTTCGCTGCTGTGTTGATACTGAGTGCAGCCGACATGGTGAGCGTATTTATTCGTGGATCGATCGTGCCGTTAGTGACCCCAGACTCGAAGCGGGGCAGAGTATCGGCAGTGGAAAACGTATTTATTGGCGCAACAAACGAACTTGGGGCATTTGAGTCTGGCGTTGCTTCGCAAGCTTTTGGTACCCCTGCTGCAGTGATTGGTGGGGGTGTCGCTACTCTTGGAGTTGTGGCCGTGTGGTGGTTTGGTTTTAAACCGTTGAGAGACATCGACATGTTTAGTGATTTGGATGCCCCAGAAAATCCTGTATGAAAGTAATTACCGCTTGTCCGCTTGATTGCCCCGACTCGTGTTCTCTTGAAGTAACAGTTGAGCTAGGGAAGATCATTGATATCGATGCGGCGCCAATTGGCGAGCAGGCAAACCCATTAACTGCCGGATGGATCTGTAAAAAAGTGAAGCATCATGCGCTGCGCGTGTATTCGAAAGAGCGCATCATGACGCCGTTGATTCGCACTGGTACAAAAGGATCTGGACAATTTCGTAGCGCAACGTGGGACGAAGCAATAACCCTTGTGGCGAGCAAAATCTCGGGCGCAATCAGCGAATATGGACCCGACAGTGTGCTGCCATATCTGTACAACTCGTCATCGGCTCGTATCGACAAGAAGCGATTGATGCCGCACCTGTTTGAGCGATTGGGGTGCCCCGAGATTGAGCACACCATCTGTGCTGGAACGAGTGCTGCAGCGTGGGAGCGAGTGTTTGGTGACATGTTGTCGAGTGACCCAATGGATTTGGTGCACTCGAAGTTGATCGTGGTGTGGGGTGCGAATCCTGGTGCGAGCAATACGCATTTACAGCCAATCATCACCCAAGCAAAGAAGAATGGTGCAGTCGTAGTGGTGATTGATCCGCGACGTATCAGCGCAGCTGATAGAGCCGACTTGCATATTGCGCTGCGACCCGGAACTGATGTGGTGTTTGGGTATGCGGTTGCTAGGTGGATCAATGAGCACAATCGAGTTGACAACAACTTTGTGGCACAGCACGTAACTGGAACAGAACAATTCTTGTTGGCAGCCAACGAGTGGACTCTTGAGCGTGCGAGTGAAGTCTGTGGTGTGAGTGTTGCCGACATCGAGAGCTTTGCCGAACTCGTGACAACCATCAAACCTGCGACGCTGCGAGTTGGTTTGGGAATGGAACGCAATCGCAATGGCGGCAGCGCGTATCTGGCTGCATTCGGAATGTGGGCTTTGACTGGAAATTTTGGAACGGTTGGCAGCGGAATTTATGGTTCGACGTCGGGAGGTTTCCCCAACAGCGTGTTGGCACAATGGCCGCAAGGAGTTGCTCGACCAGTTCAGAAGAAAATGAACATGAACCGAGTTGGTCGCGTGTTGCGCGGCAAGCCCGACGCGTGGCATGTGCCAGCCAAAGTTTTGGTGATTCAAGGAGCGAACCCGGCAGTAACGGCAGTGGATCAGCAGGGAATGCTCGAGGGATTAGCGAACGAAGACATTTTTGTGGTTTTGCACGAACAGGTGATGACTGACACCGCGCTGTTGGCCGACGTTGTGCTGCCAGCAACAACACACTTTGAGATTCATGACGTTGTTGGCTCGTACGGTGCATACGTAGTTCAAGAAAATCGTCGTGTTATTGAGCCGGTGGGCGAGTCGCGAAGCAATGGCGAATTGGCAGAGGCGCTTGCTGTGGCGCTGGGCTTTTCGGCAGACGAATTTGATGCGTCGCGACCGGCAATTGAGACACTGGTGCGCGAATCGATGTGTGGCACAACTCCCGTGCGACCCGAGGGCGGCACAATTCAGTTTCGCGACGTGTTTCCATCGCTGAGCGATCAACGCATGCGGATTTGGGAAATGGATAGCGACATGCCAGGACCACAGTATGAACAGTTGGTCGATCAAGCGCATCCGCTCACACTGCTTACGCCCTCTACGTCGTACACAATCAACTCGATGTTTGGAGACACCCTGCCACCACCGGCTGTACTGAAATTGCACCCAACCGATGCAAGCATGCACGGTGTCGTGACGGGCGAGACCGTGACAATGTTTAACGATCGTGCATCGATAGCAGTGGAAGTTGAAGTTGACGCGTCGATGCGCCAAGGCGTATGTGCGATGCCAAAAGGTTTATGGCGTCGCAGCATTTCGAGTGGGCTCACCGCGAATGCATTTGCGCCAGACACGTTTTCTGATTTGGCAGACGGAGCATGTTTTAACGACGCTCGAGTGCAGATAAAAAAACTTGCTACCAAGTAATCTTTTTCTATGACTCAAGAGTTGAAGACGCCTAAGGAATCAAAAAAGTTTGGCATTGTTCACGAATTTAAAATGTTTATCAATCGCGGCAGTGTCGTGGATGTGGCCGTCGCCTTCGTGATGGGTGCTGCATTCAAGACAATTGTTGATGCTGTTGCTGGCGATGGCAAAGATAATCAAGGTGTGCTAGGCGGACTAGTCGGTGCAGTGTTTGGTGGAACACAACCAAACTTCAATGACAAAGGGTTCACGCTGAACGGAAGTTTTATTCCGGTCGGCTCGTTATTTACTGCATCGCTCAACTTTGTGATGGTTGGCGTTGTGATGTTTTTTGTGATTAAGGCTTACGGCAGGTTTCGCAAGGGAGAGACGACCGAGACGACCAATGAGTTGCTGGCATCAATCCGAGATGAGCTGCGCAAAAATCGCATAGAATAAAGCAAATGTTTCGCCCAACCCCCCCGTGGCGACGAGTGCTCAAGATGGCCGCTCTCGTCTGTGCTTCAAGCCTGACCATGACCGGTTGTGGTGTTGTCAACTTCTTGACAAATAGAAGCAACGTTGTTGATGGTGTTGGGCGCATACCGGGCGGGAACTTTGCGAGTCTCGTGACGTTGCCAGAGGGCGTGACGATTGACTTTCCAGAACTTCTCGGACCAATGATTGGACCGCAGGTTGGTGGACCACGTGTGCTGATGATCGGTGACTCGATCATGGCCAGCACCTCAAGCCGTTATGGAAACGAGATGTGCGACACATTGACTCAACTTGGTTGGAAAGTAGAAGTAGAGGCGCAATCAGGAAGTTTTGTTGACTTCGGTTTGAAGGTGTTGGGTCAACGATTGGAAGACGGTTGGGATACCGCGGTTGTATTTCTGGGCACCAACTACGACGGCAATCAAGCAAATTATGAAAACAAGATGCGCCGGATTTTTGAGGGATTATCGCCAACACCATTTGTGGTGCTCACGACTGCGTTGTTTAAGCCAAGGCAACAAGAAGTAAATGACGTGATTATGAAATTGGCCGGTGAATTTGAAAATGTGACGGTGTTGGACTGGGGAACAATCTCCACCACCCGTGGATTGATTAGCAAAGACGGAATTCACCTGACAGAAGACGGAAGGTCGGTGTTTGCCGCAGCGATTGCACGCGCACTTGAGTTTGCTCCAACGCGAGAAGGAGAGTGCCTACCGATCTATTTCAAAACCGATGCACCGGTGCCAGGCGTAATGCCCGACGAGACCGTGCCTAGCGGTTCGGATACATCGATTGCTGGTGTGTTGCCTGACACTTCCACAACTCTGCCATAGGGCAGAACTGCCAGTAGTTTTGTCGCATGACAAAACGTATGAACATCGGAATATTTGGATCACAGAATGACAGCACCATTGATGGTGTCGTTGCCGAAGCCGCTCAGGCCGAGCGGGACGGATTTGCTTCGTACTGGCAGTCACAGATTTTTGGACTTGATGCACTTTCCACATTGAGCGTTGTTGGCCGTGAAGTACCGCGCATCGAACTCGGTACCAGCGTGATTCCTGTATATCCGCGTCACCCAATGATGCTGGCCCAGCAGGCGCTGACCGCCAACCAGGCGGCAGGTGGGCGACTCACTCTCGGAATCGGATTAGGACACAAAGTTGTTGTCGAGGGTATGACGGGAATGTCGTTTGACAAGCCAGTTCGTCACATGAAGGAGTACTTGTCGATTCTGATGCCACTGATTCATAATCAAAAGGTGTCGTTTGCTGGTGAGGCACTGACGACTCATGCCGAATTGACTGTGGGAAAGCCACAAAGTTGTGGCGTAGTTGTTGCAGCCCTCGGTGCACAGATGCTCAAACTTGCTGCAGCATTTACCGAAGGAACTCTGACATGGTGCACGGGACCAGAAACATTGCGCACACTGACCGTACCGACGATTGTGCAAGCAGCCGAACAACTTGGTCGCCCTGCTCCACGCGTGATTGCAGCGCTACCAATGTGTGTAACGAAAAATGTGGCTGAAGCAAAAGCACGAGCCGCAAAAACTTTTGTGGTCTACGGACAATTGCCGAGCTATCGTGCGATGCTCGACCACGAAGGCGTGGCTGGCCCCGAAGATGTAGCCATCATCGGTTCGGCAAGCGAAGTGTTTGACAGAGTGGCAGCGCTGCAAGAATTTGGCGTGACCGACTTTGGTGGTGTGGAATTTGGTGGAACACCAGACGAAGCCCACGACACGCGCGAAGTGCTGAAGAGCCTGCTCAAGCGCTAATTAGCGAACATTGATCTGCACGCCACTTGTGGCGTTAACAGCATCAAAAAAATCATTGCCCTTGTCGTCGACAACGATGAATGCAGGGAAGTTGTGAACCTCGATCTTCCATACTGCTTCCATGCCCAACTCGGCATATTCGAGTACTTCAACTTTGGTGATGCAGTCTTGGGCGAGCCTGGCTGCTGGACCACCAATTGAACCCAAGTAAAAACCACCGTAGGTATTGCACGCATCGGTGACTTGTCGAGATCGGTTGCCTTTCGCAAGCATCACAAAACTTCCACCTGCTGCTTGAAACTCGGCAACGTAACTATCCATGCGACCAGCAGTGGTAGGGCCAAATGAACCAGATGCCATTCCCTCTGGTGTTTTCGCTGGACCGGCGTAATACACGCAGTGGTCTTTCATGTATTGCGGCAAGCCTTCGCCTGCGTCTAAGCGCTCTTTGATCTTTGCGTGCGCAATATCGCGTGCCACCACCATCGGTCCGCTCAACATCACGCGGGTCTTGACGGGATACTTCGACAGCGTGTCGCGGATCTCGGACATTGGCTGGTTGAGGTCAATCGCGACAACCTCGGAATCCAGTTGTTCGGTAGTGACTTCAGGAAGAAAACGCGCAGGGTCAGTTTCGAGTACTTCAAGAAACACTCCGTCTGCGGTGATTTTCCCGAGCGCTTGACGATCGGCACTACATGACACGGCCATCGCAACTGGGCAACTTGCACCGTGACGTGGAAGCCGGATGACACGCACATCATGACAGAAGTATTTGCCACCGAACTGCGCACCAATGCCTGTTTGCTGTGCCAACTTGAGCACCTTGGCCTCTAATTCGATGTCACGAAATGCGTGACCGGCTTTGCTGCCCGATGTTGGTAATGAATCGAGATAGTGAGTGCTGGCAAGTTTTGCGGTCTCTACTGCAAACTCGGCTGACGTGCCACCAACAACAATTGCCAAGTGATACGGAGGGCATGCTGCCGTGCCGAGTGTTTTCATTTTGTCAAACAGCCATGGCAACAATGTTTTTTCGTTGAGCAATGCTTTCGTCTCTTGAAACAAATAACTCTTGTTGGCCGAACCGCCGCCCTTAGCAATAAACAAAAATTTGTATTCGTCGCCATCAACTGCAGCGATTTTTATCTCGGCTGGAAGATTGGTGTCGGTATTGACTTCTTCAAACATTGACAGCGGTGCAAGCTGGCTATAGCGAAGGTTGCTCGTTTGGTATGTGTTGTAGATGCCGTGGCTAATCGCTGCATCGTCGCCACCACCGGTGAACACACGCTGACCTTTTTTTGCTTTGACAATTGCGGTGCCAGTGTCTTGACACATTGGCAATACACCACCTGCTGAGATGCTGGCATTTTTCAGTAAGTCGAGTGCAACAAAACGATCGTTGTCGCTGGCTTCGGGGTCTTTCAGAATGCTTGCTAATTGTTGCAAGTGCGATGTGCGAAGCAAGTGAGCAATATCTCGCATTGCATGTTCTGTGAGATGTGTGATTGCTTGTGGGGAAACTTTGAGAAATGTACCTTCGCTCGTTGAGAAAGTGGAAACACCCTCAGTTGTGAGCAGTCGGTATTCGGTCGTGTCCGGACCGAGAGGAAGTAGCTCTGAATGTGCGAACGGCTCTTGGGGTGGCTTGGCCATACCTACACGCTACGCAAGACTTAGGCCAGCGCTGGTGTGCCCTTGAATGAGCCTGGATCGCCAGCCACCGGAAACTGGGGTTGCTGCCACTGCACGACTTGCGCAATATGGTTTGCGACTGTGCGCCATGACGCAGGGCTCCAACCTTCGGCTGCTGCAGGCACTGTGCCGTCGCTTTGGATGAAGACGAAAGCTGGCAACTGGCTGAGGCCGAGCTGTTTGATCATGATGCGATCTGGATCTGAAAAAGTGAGGAACTGATCGGCGAGTGGTCCGAGAAATTGTTTTGCTTGTGATGGAGAACCCGCAACAATGAAGTTGACACGAACTGCAGCATCGGCGAACTGATGCAATACGCGTGCTGCGGTTTCAAGAATCCATGCACTTTCGTTGGTGAACGGATCGATTACCACGGATGCGAGATGGAAAGTTGTGAGCCATTCGCGCAGTGGGCGGGCGTTGCCCGTGAGCGGTTGGAGCATGGTGTCGAGGGAAGGTGAAGTTGTCACACATTTGACGGTAGCAAGTCGGCACTATCGTTTGGGAAATGCACCCCATCGAACATCTGCGCTATGTGGCACGTGCCACCGGGGCGGACCCTGTTTCGCTTGTCAATGAAACGGCTCAGGCCCTGCGTGGCCTGAGGTCTGAGCCCGCTGGCTTGGTGCTTGCAGCCCGCCGAATAGTCGAGCGACACCCAACCTGTGCGCCATTGTGGTGGTTGTGTGCAAGTGTGCTTGCGGCAGCCGAGCCTTTTGAAAAAGCTCGAGAGTTAAGTGATCGCATGGATGCAGATGAAACCACAAATCATTTGGTGGATGCATTGCCTGCAGATGCGACCGTGTGCATTGTTGGGTGGAACCCAACAGCACTTGAGGCGATTGCAAGGCGCGGCGATTGTCGTGCAATCATCGTCGACTCTTTTGGCACTGGTGATGCTGCGGTTAGCGCACTTGAGCGGCTTGACATTGACGTGCAGGGAGTGACCTTGGAGCATGCAGCAATCGGTGTGCAGATGAGTGATGTCGTGATACTTGATGCACTTGGTTGCGGTGGCACCGAAGTGCTGAGCGTTGGTGGTTCGCATGCGGTCGCGGCGCTCGCGTATTGCAACAACCTGCCGGCGTGGACTGTGACGCGGCTTGGCACACGTTTGCCGGTCGAGTTATGGAATGCAATGAAGTTGGCCAATCGTGATGCCGATGCTCCGTGGCGAAGCGACGTAGATGTGATTCCCCGTCAACTGTTGGGGCGGTTTATTGGACCTACGGGTATTTCGGATATTGACGGAAATACTGCGTCGAATACAGTGCAGAATTTTGTTGGGGAATGCCCAGCGTCCACCGAGATGCTGGTACGAAGCGCGATGTAGCCTGAGAGCCATGTCTTTACGCTCACGCAACCTCCCACGCCGTTCCTGTCTCGCAATTCCTGGTTCATCCGAAAAGATGATGAACAAGGGTCCTGGCACCAATGCCGACATGGTGTTTTTAGATCTTGAGGATGCAGTAGCACCAAAAGAAAAAGAAGCATCCCGTGCCCGTATTGTCAGCGCAATTCGCGGTAACGACTGGGGCAACAAAGTTTTGTGCGTGCGCATCAATGACTGGAGCACCAAGTGGACTGCATACGACATCTTGGAAGTTGTTGGTAATGCAGGAGATCGTTTGGACGAAATCATGTTGCCGAAAGTCGAAAATGCAGCGCAAGTAGTGGCTGCAGACTTGTTGCTGCGACAGGTGGAGATTGCAAGTGGACTGCCAGTAGGCCACATCGGTATCGAAGCGCAAATTGAAACTGCACGCGGACTTATCAACGTTGAAGAGATTTGTGAAGCAAGCCCTCGTCTCGAGACGATCATCTTTGGACCAGCAGACTTTTCGGCAAGCATGGAGATGCCGGTGCTCACCGGTGGCGTGCAGATTCCTGATTACCCAGGTGATCACTTCCATTACGTATTCAGCAAGATATTGATGGCTGGTCGCGCAAACGGGCTGCAAGTAATTGACGGACCATTCCTGCACGTGCGTGACAACGATGCTTTGCGTGACTATGCAAAACGCACGCGCACACTTGGCTACGACGGTAAGTGGGCTTTGCACCCAGACCAAGTGGATGTATTGAACGACGTGTTTTCACCAACACAAGAACAGTTTGATAAGGCATGGCAGATTTTGGATGCTTACAACCAGGCGACTGAAACTGATGGCAAGGGTGCCGTGATGTTTGGTCTTGAGATGATTGACGAAGCAAGTCGCAAGATGGCTCTCAAGTTCATCACTCGAGGTGAGCTTGCAGGTCGTACTCGCACTCCACAAGCGTGACGAAACGTTTTGATGCCATCCTGTTTGATGCAGGTGGCATTTTTTTAATTCCCGATCCGGTAACACTCGGCGCAGTTATTCGCCCACTCGGTGGCGATGGCAGTATTGAAAGTTGCACTCGCGCGCACTACGCGGGGATGGCAGCGATTGATGCGATAGTCCAACGGGAGAACGGTGAATCAGTTGATGCATTTAGCTGGGATGGATACCGACGCGGGTACGCGATAAGTACCGGTGTGGCAGAAAAAGACATTGAAACTGCAATCGCCAAGTTGCGAGATGTCTTCTCACCGTTTTTATGGCGGTTTCCATTACTCGAGTCGACTGCAGCTTTATGGAAGATGCATCTTGCAGGATTGCCTATTGGAATTGTGTCGAACGCAAGCGGGCAGGTTGAGGCGACACTTGCCAATCAGTGCATCTGCCAAGTGGGGATTGGTGCTGGGGTGCCAGTAGAGATTGTGACCGACTCGTACGTGATCGGTGTTGCCAAACCGCATCCAGGAATCTTTGCTGACGCCTTGCGCCTCATGAACGGGAAGGGCTTTACCAACGATCGCATCGCATATATAGGTGACTCGTATGTGAACGATATTGGCGGTGCTCGAAATGCAGGACTCGTGCCGATCTTGCTCGACCCGTACGATGACCACGGGCATGAAACGTGCGAGCGGATACATTCGCTGCACGAACTGCTTGCATTTATCTAGCTGTATTTTGCTTTATTTTTTGCCGGAATCTTCAACGAGTTTGCGTGCGATCACCTTGAGGCACAATGTTTCGTCGGCGCCTTCGAAGATGGAAAGCACGCGAGCATCAACAAATAATCTGCTCACCGAATATTCTTCGGCATAGCCAAAACCACCGTGAATCTGCATTGCTTCTCGAGTGACCCACTCGGCAGCCTTGCACACATAGGCCTTGACCATGCTTGCTTCCATTTGACCTTCGCCCTTGCCCATGAGTTTCGCAACTACGTAGCTGAACTGGCGTGATGCCTGAATGATGGCGGCCATGCGCCCAAGCTTGATTTGCGTGAGTTGGTATTCGGAGATGTTGCTACCAAAAACTTTGCGATTGTTGGCGTAGGCGAGCGCTGCTTCGTATGCAGCCTGCATCACGCCAACTGCACGAGCTGCTGTTTGCAGACGGCCATTTTCAAAGCCACTCATTTGATAGTAGAAACCTTTGCCGAGGCCAGCTTCTTCACCGATTAAGTGATCGGCTGGAACCCACCAGTTTTCGAGGGCGATTTCGTACGAATGCATTCCGCGATAGCCAATGGTGTCAATTGGGCGGCCTTCCATTTTGCCGCCACCCGGCTGATCGAACATGAAACCGTGTGCGTCGCCAAGCGGTTTTGGCACGATTAACACGCTGAGGCCCCGGTGGGTCTTGGTGCGATCTGCGTCTGTGCGGGCGAGGAGCATCAGCACGTTTGCGCGTGCAGCAAATGTGCACCAAGTTTTGACACCATTGATGACGTAGCCGGCTTCGCCTTTTTCATTTGCTGCTTTCACGGCCGTGACTTTGATATTTGCAACATCGCTGCCATAGTCGGGTTCGGTCACCGCAACAGCAGCCATTACTTCGGCGGTTGCGAGTTTTGGAAGCCAATATTGTTTCTGTGCTTCAGTGCCGCCGTTGACAAGTGCGCGAGTGAGAATCTCGGGACGTGTGATGAGTGATCCACCAATGCCCAAGGAAGCGCGTGAGAGTTCTTCAGTGGCAATGCAGTTGGCCATGTATTCACCATCTCCACCTTCGGAGAAGCCGCCGTATTCTGCAGGAACTGAAAGACCAAATGCGCCGAGATCGGCGAGTCCTGAAATTATTTCTTCAGGAACATCTTCGTTGAAGCGATGCACATGTTCGGCGCGCGGTGCAATGACTTTGTTGGCGAAACTTCGGAAAGTGTCTTGCACCATTTCAAAATCATCATCGAGATGTCGCGGTCCAGATTTTTCGGCAAGTGATGCAACAAAAACTGGGTCGCGAAACGTTGCCATGAAGTCGTATGCACCTTCAAGTGGGTGCGGCTCAATGCCCCACAGGTGTTCTCTACCCAAGAGTCTTGACGAAACTTCAAAAATCATGTCTGCAGTAAAAGCACATGTGAGCAGAGCTTCGGTTTCACCTTTTGCTCCGTAGTCCAGCATTGAGCGGGCGGTCTCGACGGCAGATGCAGAGTGTGCGAGATCGTACGCAAGTTGTTGATGGACATCTGGTCCACCAGAAGATGCAAGATGTGCGACACCAGTGTCGACAACTTTTTTGGCTTTTTCGATTGCTTGAGCCGCTTGGGCTAGATCGCTGGTAAATGACATGCGCTAAACGCTAGTTACATTTTGCCCCCGAGGCGCAACTCGGGTTGGCTCAGCACCTACGATTTATGTATGGCACTCCCGAGTGGACTTAAGTCGACCCTCGTGGCGCTGAAGTGGTTGATATTTGCCATCATCATCTATTTCTTTATCTTGCCGCTCATACCAGGCTTCGGAAAAGCGTTTTCGGAACTTTCCAAGGTTCGACCAAGTTTGTTGGTGCTGGGGCTTGGCCTTGAGCTGGCTGCACTTTTTGCATACTCGTTGCTGACACACGCTGCCCTTGGTGATTCTCGTCACTCAATTTCGATTTGGCGACTCTTTCGTATTCAGTTGAGCACCAAGTCGGTGAGCAATGTATTGCCCGCTGGCAGCGCAGCGAGCAGCGCACTTGGATTCAAGTTGCTCACCAGCTCGGGCGTGCCCGGTCCTGACGCTGGGTTTGCGCTTGCAACTGCAGGTCTTGGTTCTGCAGTTGTGCTCAATCTCATTTTGTGGGTTGGACTGATTGCATCGATTCCTGGCCAAGGTGTCAACGCTGCCTACGGATCTGCTGCGCTTGTGGGTGTCATCTTGATGTTGGTGGCAACAGGACTAGTCGTTGGATTGATCGATGGGCAAGGAAGAGCAGAACGAAGCATCAAATGGATTACAACAAAATTGCGAATGGATCCAGATAACGCAGCCGATGTGTTGCGTCAATTGGGTTTTCGTTTGCAAGGTTTGGCACGCGAGCCAGGACTGAAAGAACGAGTGTTCATTTGGGCGCTGCTCAATTGGGTGCTCGACATGGCGGCACTGTGGGTATTTTTGCTTGCGTTTGGTGCAGATATTGATTTGCGCGGACTGATCGTCGCATTTGGTCTTGCCAACATTATGGCCGTAGTGCCAATCACGCCAGGCGGGCTCGGCATTGTCGAGGGTATTTTCATTCCAACACTCGTTGGTTTTGGTTTAACGCGAAGCATTGCGACAGTTGGTGTATTGAGCTATCGCATTGCGCAATATTGGATGCCGCTTATTGTCGGTGCAATTGTGTACTTAAGTTTGCGAATTGGCCCGTGGGCGATGGATCGAGCAGGAAAACTCGAATCGTTTCGCAGAGTTGCTGTGGATGCAGCAGAGCATCCGAGCAACAAATACAACTGGGCCGAGCACTACGCGCCACGCGACAGAACGGGTCAGTTTCCGTTGCCAGACTTCAAAGGCCAATACAGCGACAGTGCTGATGACACGCCCATATGAGACATGCCGGTTCTCGTGTCTTGGATAAAAATCGGTAGCGTTTACTGATATGACAACGCATGAGCGCCCATTTGGCAGATGTTTAGAAGATTTCATTGTCGGCGATGTATATCGGCACTGGCCGGGCAAGACCATCACCGAAGCAGACAATCATTTGTTTTGCATGATCACAATGAACCATCATCCACTGCACACGAATGATTGGTTTGCTGAGCAAAGTGTGCAAGGTCGCAATGTTGTTGTGGGCAACTTGGTGTATTCGTTGGTGCTTGGCATGAGCGTGCCTGACGTAAGTGGTGCAGCGATCGCCAATCTTGAAGTAGAAACTTTGCAGCACAAGTTTCCAACGTTTCATGGCGACACCATTCATGCAGAGACCCGAGTGCTTGATGCTCAGGAATCAAAGTCAAAGAATGATCGTGGCGTCGTAACTGTTGAAACCAAAGGTTTCAACCAAGATGGCAAAGAGGTGTGTTATTTCCGTCGCCGAGTGATGGTGTGGAAACGGTCGGCACTTCCAACGCGCAACCGCCCTTACGACGGTCAAGACGTCTGGGGTCAATAGACGCAAACGTCGCGATCGTCGAAATCGTCGAGATCGTCGATCCGCTTTTAGGTTGGGGGCTTCCGCAGTTACGCGATTTTCCCTGGAGGCAAACAAATAATCGCTGGCACGTGCTGGTGAGTGAAGTGATGTCGCAACAAACTCAAGTGCATCGTGTGGTGCCAAAGTTCAATCTTTTTCTCGAGCAGTTTCCAACGCCAACAGTGTGCGCGCGTGCGGCGCTTGGTGAGTTGTTAGAAATTTGGCAAGGTCTTGGTTACCCACGCAGGTGTCGCAACTTGCATGAAGCAGCAAAAGTAATGGTGTTGCGACATAACGGCGAAGTACCTACAACGCTTGAAGAACTTTTGGCTCTGCCCGGTGTTGGTGATTACACGGCGCGAGCAGTGATGGCATTTGCTGATCATGCCGATGTTGGGGTGGTGGACACCAACGTTGCGCGTGTGCTTGCTCGTGTGCAAAACAAAGTGCTTGGTAAAAAGGAAGTGCAGTTGATTGCCGATGCCATCGTGCCCGAAGGTCTTGGATGGGAATGGAATCAGGTGATGATGGATTTTGGCGCAACGGTGTGTAGTGCCCGCGCGCCTAAATGTGAGAGTTGCATCATCAATGACCACTGCGGCTGGAGAAAACTTGGTGGCGATGATCCGGCCCCTGCGACTGCCGGTACGAGCAAACCACAATCTCGCTTTGAAGGTTCTGACCGTCAGGCGCGTGGAAAATTAATGAAAGCATTGGTCTCTGGCGCAGTGCGTGTGGCTGATGCAGCAAAAGTGATGGGTCTGATTGAGCAACCAGAACGCTGCAATGCAATCGTACAAAGCCTTTTAGAAGACGGACTGATTGCGCAAGTTAATGAGTGGTATCAACAGCCGTGATCATCCCAAGTATTTCTTCAAACGCCTGATCGGCATAGTTGGCCATCTCGGCATCGGTGCGGTCTTGGATGGGGTGGGGAACAAACATGCGTTGCACGTCTGGCATGCCAAGTGCAACAGATTGGGCGATGGCTGCTTGACGAAACTCTGACGAAGCAATGAACATCGACGGAATACCGCGAGTTTCAAGATCAACGATGTCGTGCACACTGCACGACGTACAGCTGCCTCAATCGGCGAGTGCTTCGATGACTACGTTGCAAGAAATGGCAATCTCGTGGCGCAAGTCAACAGGAGCAGGTTTGGTAAAGGTTGGCTTGCGAAATCGCTTGACAGTTGCGCCAACGCCGACGAGTCTGCGCTCTAACTGATCAAGAAATACATCACCACGGGCTTTTGAGATGTCGAGCAGGCCAACAGTGAGGCCCTTGAGCGAGCTTGGTCGTGCAAGTATTTGGCGCTGCGAAGGATTCCGTTCGCTTGTTGGGTCGAGCACAAATCGTGCAGGGTTGACATTCATCATCGTGTACCCACATTAGTAACGAGTTGCGTGACGGGTTCGGAGCCGACGGCGCCACTTGCCCAGCCGCCAATGATTTCGGAGAATAATCCCGCACCACCGCCGGCATGAACAAGCAGGATTCCGTTTGGTCGAAACTTTGACACGGTGAGTTGTTCGTACTTTTGCAAGACGCCTTCAGCCATGCCATGACTGCCGCGCACGATGTCGCTTCCTTTGAGCTGTAGGCGTGCGTGTAGCTCTTCTGTAACGCGCTCGCGGCTCCAACCCGCTTCACCGAATACTCGCGCGTGCTCAGGACCAACGACGAGCATCGCATCATAGGCAAGCGGAAGTTTTGGATGCTCGACAGTGAGCAGTGTGGCGGCAAGTGAAGTCACAAGTTGTTCTGGGTTACGTGCGAGTTGGTCGGTGACACAACGTGGGCCTTCACCTGCAAAGACTGTTACTGCATCGGTATCTCTAGCGACACCGCGAGCAACTGCAAGTGAAGTCCATGGCGAGCCAATCTCGTCTTCGGCAAAACAGAAACTGAGTTTGCCGGGCATGCCGTGCGCAGCACGATCGATTTCGCCCGGACGACCACCACCAACATTGCGGATAGTGAGTTGCACTGCGCGACCAATGGTCATGTTGGCGCGATTGCCTTGACCAAGCACGTTGACGCCACTATTCATTCCAATTGCTCGCGAGCCTGGCCCGCTGCACACAATCACTGGGCCAACCGGCATCGTGGTAGCCAGCACGCCGTGCATATTGAACTCGTCAGTGCACACAGCCTTCAGTGCTGCAATCACCCACGGAAGATATTCGGGTAGGCAGCCAGCCATCACGGCGTTGATCGCAATCTTTTCGACGGTGAGTTCGACCAAATCGGGTGGGGCAATTGCAACAATGTCGGATGGTGCGAGTGAAGTACCACTCAGCATGCGCATTACGCGCTCTTGCGTGGGAGGCACCACGGGCAAACCATCCGTCCAGCCGCGTGCAAAAAGAGCTTCCATCTCGTCTTCGAGTGATGCGATTTCGATTCTGCGCGAAACAAGTAATGAGCCCTCAAATTTGGCGCGCAGTGTGTCTACTTTGTCGGGATCAACACTGAGCGAGCCGCAACCAGGTCGGTAGGCGGGGAGTCCATCACCGATGTTTGGTAAATCAAACGTGTGAGCCCATTCGTTTTGTAGCCAGCCAACTATGCGATCAGTTTCTGCACCATTGACAACTTTGATAACTGTTGGCACTGTTTCGATGTTGTTGTGCCAACTGATTGACAGGTCTGCATCGTGAATGACTTTTGCACCATCTGGAAACGATGCATCATCTTGGGAATAAATCGTGATGCCATGTGACGATTGGAGTTGTGCCAACAGCGGAGCAACCATCACGCATGTTGCGCAGTCGCGCTTGACTACGACATAAATGCCATTTGCTAATACGGATCCAGTTGAACTATCAGGCACGCCCAACTACCCAATCGATTATCAATTTGTTCACTGCTATTGGTTGCTCGAGTTGCATGAAGTGTCCAGCATTCTCGACAATTTCGACGCGGGCATTTGATGGCGCAACACTTGCTGCGTGCGTTGCAACTTCGGTGCCGATACACCCGTCATTGCGACCGTGCAAATACAGAACTGGTTGCGTAGGAGTTTCGGATTGGGCAAGGGTTTGTGCTTCGTTGAGAGCAGGGTCGCGATAACCCGCACCAAGAGTTGCGCGATAGTAACCAAGTGCAGCCTGCAAGTTGGCTGAGTCTGTGAGACAGGCTTTGACGTGAGCGAGATCGGTTGTTGCATCGAAACCAGGTGACCACTGGGCCCACAACATGTCAATGAATGCAAAGTTGTTGGCAGATACCAAGAAATCACTCAACGCGTGTTGAAAGAAAAACATGTACCAGCTGCGTTGCAATTGCGCGAGGTTGCCCATGAATGCTGCACCCATTGCGCCCCACGGCGGTACTGCCATGCCAACAACACGTTTCCAATTGTCGGGAGCAATGATGGCCGCGCCGTAAACAGCTGGAGCACCCCAGTCATGTCCGATGATCACGGCATCCTGCGAACCACCGAGTGCTGCGTGCAACGCATTTGCGTCAGCGCTCAGTGCGGCAGTTTGATATGCGCCATTTGGTGCAACGCTTGTTGGTGCGTAACCACGCATAAATGGTGCAACTGCATGAAAGCCTGCATCGGCAAGTGCTGGCAACAAGTGTCGCCACGTGTTTGCAGAGTCTGGAAAGCCATGCATGCATAATGCGAGAGGTCCAGTTCCACATTCGAGATAAGTGAAGTCAATTGCATTGGCGGCAACGGTGCTCGACGAAATTGGTGAGGCCATTGCCAAACCATAGTTGAGTAACATCAAAGACATGACAGCGAACTTTGATAGTGCCCGATTTAGGCAAGTGCTGGGGCACTTACCAACCGGCGTTGTAATCGTGACCGGATTGGATGCCGAGGCACAACCGATTGGCGTGACGATTGGTTCATTTGTATCGGTGTCTCTCGACCCGCCGTATGTCGGATTCTTTATTGGAAAATCGCGTAGTTGGCCTGAAATCCCAAGTGGCACTTTATTTTGCGCGAATGTGCTGAGTGATGCTCAAACCGAATTGTGCTGGAGATTTGCCAAAGATCCTGTCGACGGGGCAGCAAATCGTTTTGATGGTCTTGAATGGAAACAATCTTCGAATGGCATGCCGATCTTGTCCGGCATCCTCGCATCGATCGACTGCACCGTTGAGTCGGTTACGCCAGCAGGGGATCATCGTTTTGTACTCGCTCAAGTGACGTCATTGAACGCCACCGAAGTAACACATGACGCGATGGTCTTTTATAAGGGCAAAGTCGGTGGTGTAGCAATAAATGGAATCTAATTTTGCTTGGGCGTGCGCCTCGGTTGTTGGCGTAGTTTTCATTTTTGCAGGGATTCAAAAATTACTTGCTGGTATTGAATGGCTTGTGCA
>WLKU01000040.1 GCA_009701105.1 Actinomycetota bacterium
GCGTCAATCAGTCTGCCAAGTTCGGCATCGGTGATCACTAGCGGAGGGCAAAACGCAATCGTGTCGGTATTGATTGCGCGTGCAATTGAACCCAACTGGATCATTCGGTCGCGAATGTTGACAGCATTTTGGTCTGGCTTGAGCCCAGCAGCCCAAACTGCGCCATCGCCTCGAACGTGATCGATCGTGCCATCTTTGGCAAGAGCAGTGAGACCAGCACTCAACACAGCGCCAATATGTTTGGCACGCTCCATCAAACCTTCACGTTCGATGATCTCGAGGTTCTTTAATGCGGCGGCACACACAGCAGAGTGTCCGGAGTATGTGTAGCCATGACGCAAGAAAAAGTTTGGATCAGACTCGAGGGCATCGCATACCTTGCGTGATACAAAAACGCCACCGAGTGGTTGGTAGCCAGAAGTTACGCCCTTGGCGAAGCACAACAAGTCTGGAGCAACGTTGTAAAAGTTTGCAGCGAACCACGTGCCCATGCGACCGAAGCCAGAAATCACTTCGTCAAAAATAAGAAATGCACCATGTTGATCGCATAACTTGCGCGCCCCTTCCAAATATCCGGCTGGTGGCGGATACACGCCGCCCGCTCCTTGCAGTGGTTCAACAATCACAGCAGCAATGCGTGAACTATTTTCGCTCATGAACTTGGCAAGTTCTTCGATGTTTTCACTGTCGACTTGTACGACTTCTGGTAGCAACTGACCAAAACCAACTTTGTTGAGAGGCAAACCTTGCGCGCTCGTGCCGCCATAGTTTGTGCCGTGATATCCGCGCATGCGCGAGATGATGATGGTGCGCTCGGGGTGACCAGCCTGCACTTGGGCAACACGAGCAAGTTTCATTGCTGTGTCCACAGACTCCGAACCGCTGCCGCACAAAAATACTCGCGCGTCTTTCATCGGTGAAATTGTTTGCAACTTGATAGCAAGCTTTTCGGCAATGTCATTACTAAACGGATCAAATGTTGAATACGTTTCAAGCGTCGAGATCTGCTCGGCTACGGCCTGAGCAATTTCGTCGCGTCCATGGCCCACCTGGCTGTACCAAAGGCTTCCGATGCCGTCGATGTATTCGTTACCCTTGTCGTCCCACAAGAGTGAGCCTTTGCCCCTCACAATGCGCACAAAGTCGGTTTTGGTGGGCTTGGCAAAGGCGTGCAAGAGGGCGTCGGTCATGGGTGCAACGCTAGTTGGCAGGGGAGTTGCTAGGGGTTGCGGGTCGATGTTTCGTCTAACCTGTAGACGGTATGAAGGGCCTGATTCTCTCTGGTGGTGCTGGCACGCGTTTGCGACCAATTACGCACACCAGTGCCAAGCAGTTGGTGCCCATTGCTAACAAGCCGATTCTGTTTTATGGCATTGAGGCTATGGCTAAGGCGGGGATCACCGAGATCGGGATCATCATTGGTGAGACCGGCAAAGAGATCCGTTCTGCAGTCGGAGACGGATCCAAATTTGGTGTGACGGTCACCTACATTCCGCAAGATGCGCCGTTGGGCCTTGCACATTGCGTCGTGATTGCCCATGAGTTTTTGGGTGACGAAGACTTTGTGATGTACCTGGGTGACAACATGCTTGAGCAAGGGCTCACGCAGTTTGTTGACGACTTCAAGAATGCCCGTGCTGCTGGCGGACCAAAGGCACCGACTGCACAGATCTTGCTCTGCCATGTTGAGAATCCAAAACAGTTTGGTGTTGCAGAGGTTGATAAAGACGGACATGTTGTGCGACTCGTGGAGAAGCCTGAAAATCCACCAAGTGATCTTGCGCTTGTTGGTGTGTATTTGTTTGACAAGACAATTAATGAAGCAGTGCGAGCTATCAAGCCTTCGCCGCGCGGAGAACTCGAGATCACCGATGCTATTCAGTGGCTTGTTGATCAAAAAAAGGTTGTGCATCATCAAGTGTTGCAAGGATGGTGGATTGACACTGGCAAAAAAGATCCGCTGCTCGAATGCAATCGTCTCGTACTTGAAGTGCTTGAACCTCGCAACGACGGCGAAGTAGATAGCGCGTCGCAGATCGAAGGACGAGTAGTAATTGAGAAGGGCGCTGTGATCAAGGGTTCGCGCATTCGCGGACCAGTGGTGATCGGTAGCGGTTCTGTGGTTGATCACAGTTACATCGGGCCATACACATCACTTGGCCGCAACTGCAAAGTAGAGCATTCAGAGATGGAGCATTCGGTTGTGCTTGACGGCTCCAGCATTATTGGCATTGCGCGCCTTACTGATTCGCTCATCGGCCGTGATGTTGCAGTAACAAGGTCTGAGCAAAAGCCCCGCGCATTGCGTTTGATGCTCGGCGACGATTCGAAAGTGGAGCTGGAGTAGATGCCAACAATTACTGAGTCAACGATTATTTCTGGAGTACAGATTGTTGAGCCGTCGATGTTTAAAGACGATCGTGGCTACTTCATCGAGACATATCGTCGCCAATGGTTTCCACTTGGTCGCGAAATGGTGCAAGGCAACCGCGGAGACCGTCAAAAGGGTTGCATCGTTGGATTGCACTATCACCTGCACCAGAGTGATTACTGGTACGTGCCGTACGGTACGTGCAGAGTGGTGTTACACGACTTGCGCACTGGGTCGCCAACCGATGGGGCAACGCAAGTTGTCGACTTAGGTGCGCGTGCTGACGGCACGCATGATCACCGTGGCATATTTATCCCACCAGGCGTTGCTCATGGATTTGCATCACTCACCGACATGACCATCACGTATTTGGTTGACAGCTATTACAACCCAACAGACGAGCGTGGACTTGCGTGGAATGATCCAGGTGTTAATGCCGACTGGGGTATTGCCGACCCGATCTTGTCGAAGCGCGATCAAGAAAACCCACAGCGTGGTCAGATCGACAAACAGTTTCAGCCACACTTTGGCCTACGCACCTGAGGTAGCAACGTGAAGATTTTTGTAACTGGCGCAGCCGGCTTTATTGGTTCCAACTATGTGCGTTGGGTGCTTGCCAATACCGATCACTCGGTGACGGTGTATGACTCACTCACGTATGCGGGAAACATGTCGACGCTTAAAGATGTTGACGACGACCCAAGGTATTCCTTTGTCAAAGGCAACATCTGTCAGCCGGGCGATGTAATGGCTGCGATGAAGGGTCACGACTCTGTTGTGCACTTTGCTGCAGAGAGCCATGTGGATCGTTCGATCGTAGGCAGCGAAGACTTCATTCTTACTAATTGTTTTGGTACCAACGTGATCATGGACGCAGCGCGTCAACTTGAAGTCTCGCGCGTCGTGCACATCGGCACCGACGAGGTATACGGTTCGGTCGAAGTTGGTTCGTCGAAAGAGACCGACCCGCTGGAGCCACGTTCGCCCTATTCGGCATCCAAAGCCGGCTCTGACCTCATTGCGCTCAGTTATCACGCAACGCACGGTGTGCCAGTTCTGGTTACGCGTTGTACCAATAATTTTGGACCATTTCAATATCCAGAAAAAGCGATTCCGTTGTTTACGACCAACTTGCTTGACGGCAAAAAGATTCCTTTGTACGGCGATGGGCTCAACGAGCGCGATTGGTTGTATGTAGACGACCACTGCACTGGTGTGCACTTGGTTTTAGAAAAGGGCAATGTTGGCGAGATCTACAACATCGGTGCTGGCAACGAGACCACAAACAGGGTGCTTGTCGACAAGTTGCTCGCATTGCTGGGCAAAGACGACTCGAGTGTCAACTATGTAGCCGACCGACTTGGACACGATCGCAGATATTCGGTGGACATCGCAAAGATCACTGCGCTTGGCTGGAAGCGCGCTCGTTCGCTGGATGAAGCACTTGAGCAGACAGTTGCGTGGTATCGCGACAACCGCTGGTGGTGGGAGCCTCTCAAGGCAAACAAGTAATGAAAATTTTGATTACGGGAGCCAATGGGCAACTTGGTCATGAGTTGGTGAGGGCAGCGATTGCAGCTGGCCACAAAGTAACAGCAACCTCGCATGAGACGCTCGACATTACTGACAAGTCAGCGGTTGACGCAGCGATTCAAGCAGCGCAACCAGATGTGGTGATACATGCAGCAGCATGGACAGCTGTTGATGCATGCGAGAGCGACCCTAACAAAGCAGTGCTGGTCAATGGCACCGCAACGAAATACATCGCAGACGCAGCACATGCTGTTGGTGCGCATGTCGTGTACATCTCTACTGACTACGTGTTTGACGGAAGCAAGACTTCGGCATACGACGAGGGCGATGTGACGAACCCGCAGAGCGTCTATGGGTCAAGCAAATTGGCCGGAGAACGTGCACTTGGAGCGACCGATGCGATTGTGCGGATTTCGTGGGTGTGTGGTTTTTATGGCGGCAACACGGTCAAGACCATCTTGCGATTAGCCGAGCAACCGCAGCTCAAGTTTGTTGATGACCAGATAGGCAACCCTACTTTTGCAGACGATGCAGCAGAAATGATCGTGCGCATCGCAACCGAAAAGCGATCAGGGACATGGCATGTGACCAATCAGGGTGAAGTTAGTTGGTATGAGTTTGCTCGGGAAGTACTGATTGCGGGCGGATTCGACGCGGACAAAGTTATTCCGATTAAGACTCACGAATTGCAGCCGCCCCGACCAGCAACACGCCCGTTTAATTCGGTTCTCAATAACGGCAGTCTGAAACGTGCAGGCATTGAATTGCTTCCCGATTTTCGCGTGCCTCTAGCGCGTTTGGTGTCACAGATTCAGCGCAACGAGCGAGGGTAGGGTTGTTGTTATGAATCAAGAGCAACTGCTGATTGAGCTCGAGCCCGTTGCGGCCAAGTTGTATGAGCGTCATCAGGGTGTTGCTAAAGAATGGTTTCCGCACGAGATGGTGCCATACGGCCGGGGCAAAGATTTTGAGCCAGGCAAGCAGTGGGTGCCAGAAGATGCCGACTTTGGTGGGGGCGACACAGGAATCGATGAAGCGGTGCGCGCCGCACTATTTGTCAACTTGCTGACTGAGGATAATTTGCCGTATTACTTTCGCGACATTGATCGTTTGTTTGGTAGCGACACAGCATTTGGCGAGTGGGCGCGTAACTGGACGGCAGAAGAAGGACGTCACTCAATCGTGATGCGCGACTATTTCACCGTGACGCGTGCTGTTGATCCGATCGCTCTTGAGCGTGCACGAATGATTCAAGTGCGGGGTGGCCAAGTACCAACACCTCATGATGCCTTTGAAGCGCTTGCCTATGTGAGCATGCAAGAACTCGCCACACGTATTTCGCATCGCAATACGGGCAAGTTGATGAAGGACGAATTGGGTACCGCCATCATGTCGCGCGTGGGTAACGACGAAAACTTGCATTATTTGTTTTACCGCGACTTAACTGCTGCAGCACTTGAAGTGGATCCGTCTTCGACTGTCATGGGCATTGAGCGTGCCGTGCGCACATTTTCGATGCCTGGTCTTGGTATTCCAGACTTCGATCGGTTGTCAAAAGAAATCGCCAAGGCTGGCATCTACGACCTGCAAATTCATCATGACCAGATTCTTGAGCCTGTCATCATGCGCCACTGGAAACTCGAAAGCGTCACTGGTTTGAGCGATGAAGCAGAAGAGGCTCGCGACTCGTTGTTCAAGCGCATGGCTCGCATAGCCAAAGTAGGCAAGCGCATGGCTTCGGGCCACGCAACCGTCTGACTTTGCTCATTAGACCTTGCTTATTTGACCTTGCTTATTTGACCTTGACTATTGACCTCAACAATGGTGGAATTGTGAGATGACGAACGCCACTTTTACAAGCATGGATGTGTCGACCAAAGAAGAGTGGTTAAACATTGGTGCTGAGACCGCCAAAAACCAGCCTCGTGTTGCGGAAGGAATTTTGAACATGTTGCGCGGCATGGACACGATCGTTGATGGTTTCGTGACTGACCAATTGACTCACGCATTGCAGACAGCAACCATGGCCGAGCGTGCTGGTGCTGATGACGAAGTCGTAGTGGCGTCGCTGTGTCACGACATTGGCAAGGCAATCAGCGTGCCAAATCATCCGGCCATTGCGGCGGCAATCTTGAAGCCATACGTGCGACCAGAAGTGCACTTCATGATTGAAGCGCACCAAGATTTTCAGGGCCGCCACTATTACGGACACTTTGGGATGAACCCCGATGCACGTAAAAAGCATGAGGGACATCCGGCATACGACTTGGCTGCAAAATTTGCAGACGAGTGGGACCAAAAAGCATTTGACCCAAGTTACGACACGTTGCCGCTTGAGCACTTTGAAGATCGCGTGCGTGCGATATTTGCAAAGCCCAAGTTTGTTGCAGCCGATTAATTCTTCATCTCGCAGCGTTTCGCTGCCCATGTACGACTTTCCTGAAGTACAAAACTCGACAGAGAAATTACTCACGGCTCTTGTTGACGCACTTGAATCGTGCAATGAAACGGCACACGTACAGACTCCTGATAGCTCGGTACATGCAGAACTGATGAAAATGTGGCGCAGTAAAGACATGGTGCTGAGCCAGTCATGTGGCTTGCCGTATATGGAAGAACTGCATCAATTCGTGAATGTCATTGGTACGCCAACGTGGACCGATGTGAGTGATGAACGCGGTCGATATCAAACAGTGATTGTCGTGCGCGAGTCGCTAGGTGTTTCAAGCATTGCCGAGGTAGGTGGGTTGCGCCCGGTGGTAAGCAACCTACAGAGTTTGAGCGGATGGTGCAGTCTTGGGGTGGCACTCAGTGAAGTGACGACTGAGCCGTCGTTTGTGCAGCCATTTACTCAAAGTGGGGGACACGCAAAGAGTTTGCAGATGTTGCAAGATGATGAAGCAGACATTGCGTCAATAGATGCAGCGACATTTCGTCTGCTCAGCCGCCATCGCCCTACACTCGTAAAAAATGTGCGAGTGATTGGTTATGGCCCTCTTGTTCCCGCAACGCCATTTATAGTTTCGAAAACTTGTGGGGTGTCAACTGACAAAGTTCGTCAGGCCATTGAAGAGGCGTTTCAGAGTCCGAGTTTGCAAGAAGCCCTCAACCATATTGGTATTAGTGGCTTTGTGCGGCTGGCAAACAGCGACTATGACATGTTGAGCGACTTGGTGAAAACAGCCGAGGTAGTGTTGCCACGTAAGTAGTTTCAAATAACAGATCGGAAATTTGATGTCAGGTCCTCGTCCAGTAAAGGCGCCTACGGGCAGCACGCTCACGTGTGCCAATTGGCAGATTGAGGCGCCATATCGGATGCTGCAGAACAATCTCGACCCAGCAGTGGCCGAGCGCCCCGATGATCTCGTTGTTTACGGTGGCACGGGTCGTGCGGCTCGCAGTTGGGACGCCTACGACGCAATGTTGCGCACCATGACGACACTCAAGCCCGACGAGACGATGCTCGTGCAGTCTGGCAAACCTGTTGGCGTTTTGCGCACGCACGAATGGGCGCCGAGAGTATTACTCGCAAACAGCAACTTAGTGGGTGACTGGGCAACGTGGGACGAGTTTCGTCGCTTAGAAGACCTTGGCCTCACTATGTACGGCCAAATGACTGCGGGTTCGTGGATCTACATCGGCACACAGGGAATCTTGCAGGGTACATACGAATGTTTTGCAGAGATTGCACGTCGCAAGTTTGGTAACACACTCGCTGGAACGATCACGCTTACTGGTGGCCTTGGCGGTATGGGTGGCGCTCAGCCACTTGCGATCACCATGAACGACGGCGTTGCATTGTGCGTTGACGTGGATGCTTGGCGCGTTAATCGTCGCGTTGAGACTCGCTATCTCGATGTTGTTGCAACTTCGTTAGAAGATGCTGTTGCACAATGTTTGGCCGCAAAGAAAGAGCGACGACGTTTGTCTGTGGGGCTCGTTGCTAATGCGGCTGATGTGTTTCCAAAATTGTTGGCGATGGGTTTTCCTGCCGACATTGTGACCGATCAGACGAGCGCGCACGACCCGCTGTCGTATGTGCCAAACGATGTGAGTGAAGAAGCTGCAAAGAATTTGCTTGCAACAAACCCAGCCGAATACATTCGTCGCTCGCGCTTGGCAATGGCTGAGCAATGTGCAGCGATGGTTGGCTTCATGGATGCGGGTGCCGAAGTGTTCGACTACGGCAATTCATTACGACGTGAAGCACAACTCGGTGGATACGACAGAGCGTTTGATTATCCAGGGTTTCTGCCTGCATATATTCGTCCCCAGTTTTGTGAAGGACGCGGACCATTTCGTTGGGTTGCATTGTCGGGCGACCCTGCCGACATCGCGGCAACTGATGCTGCAGCGATGGAGGAGTTTCCTGATGACGAAGGTTTGGCAAAGTGGATTCACTTGGCTAAAGAACGTGTTGCGTTTCAGGGATTACCAGCGCGCATTTGTTGGCTCGGTTATGGCGAACGGCATCGTCTCGGTCTGCGATTTAACGAGATGGTGAAGAAGGGTCAGCTCAAGGCACCGATTGTGATCGGTCGCGACCATTTAGATTCGGGTTCTGTTGCATCTCCGTATCGCGAAACTGAATCAATGCTCGATGGCTCAGATGCAATTGCTGACTGGCCGTTGCTTAACGCTCTCGTCAACACTGCGAGTGGTGCAACGTGGGTGAGCATTCATCATGGCGGTGGTGTAGGCATTGGCCGCAGTATTCATGCCGGCATGGTTGCGGTTGCCGACGGCACCGACTTGGCCGCAGAAAAGCTGGCGCGCGTGCTGGTGACCGACCCAGGAATGGGAGTTATTCGCCACGCAGACGCTGGGTACGACAGAGCTATTGAGGTTGCCGATCAACGCGGAGTGCGCTTACCGATGCGCGAAGGCTGAGCGATTGCAGATCATGACCTCTCAAATGTTTCATGCACAGTGGGCCTGGCGAGGCGCTGAATCTGCCGTTGCCAACGTGCGTATTGGGGTCAGTAACGGTGTGATCACGAGCGTTGAAGATGGTGTCGAGGCTCAAGCGAATGATGTGCGCATCTCTGGAGTTGTTTTGCCCGGTTTAGTGAATGCACACAGCCACGCATTTCATCGTGCATTGCGCGGACGCACACACGGGGGTACAGGCGATTTTTGGTCATGGCGCACACCGATGTACGAGATTGCTCATCGTTTAACACCAGAAACTTACGGTGAACTCGCAGCGATGACCTTTGCCGAGATGGCGCTGAGCGGCATTACTGGTGTTGGTGAGTTTCATTACATTCATCATCAGGCCGACGGAACAAAATATGCGGACCCAAATGAGATGGGTCTTGCAATGGTTGAAGCATCTCAACGTGCGGGTATTCGCATGGCGCTGCTTGATGTTGCTTACCTGCATGCAGCACTCGACAAACCCGAGCCGCTGGCAGAACAGAAACGTTTTTCAGATGGCACGATCGACAACTGGCTCGACAGGGTCGATGCGTTGGGTGAGGGCGGCGAAAGTTGGACAGTTGGCATGGCGCCACACAGCGTGCGCGCAGTGCATCCGAACGAGTTGGAAGAAGTAGTTGCAAATCGTCACGGCAAAGTGGTGCACGTGCATGTGAGCGAGCAGCCGGCGGAAAATGCTGCGTGTATTGCTGCGACAGGCAAGACGCCGACCCAGGTCTTGTCTGATGCGGGCATGCTTGGCAGGCATTTCACCGCAGTGCACGCTACGCACTTGACTGCAACCGACATTTCGTTACTTTGCTCGAGTCACAGTGGCGTGTGCATGTGCCCAACCACCGAGCGCGATTTGGCCGATGGCGTTGGCCCTGCAAGTTCGTTGAGTGCAGGCGGGGCAGTGTTGTCGATTGGCACCGACTCAAATGCATTTATTGACATGTTTGAAGAGGCTCGCGCAGTAGAAACCGACGAGCGACTCGTAACTGGTAAACGTGGTGCTCATACGCCCGCAAGTTTGTTGATTGCTGCAACTGCGGGCGGTGCAACTGCGCTTGGGTGGGGTCAGCACGGGATACAGGTGGGCGCTCCAGCCGACTTCATTGCTCTGTCGCTCGACTCGGTGCGCCTTGCGTCGTTTGATGCCGCAAATGCCGCAGCCCATATTGTGCATGCGGCTTCGCCAGCAGATGTGCGCGATGTCTGGGTGGGTGGGCGTCAAATAGTGCAAGATCACCAACATCTCAACGTGTCTGACGTGGTGGGCGGACTTGGAAGGGCAATTGCCGCAGTCGTTACACTGTAAGGCTTATGACCGTCTTACCGATAGCAACAGTGGGTCACCCAGAGC
>WLKU01000041.1 GCA_009701105.1 Actinomycetota bacterium
AATGGAAAGTCTTTGCGCATTGGGTAGCCCTCGAAATCACTTGGCAAATACATGTTGCGCAAGTCTGGATGACCAGTAAAACCAATACCGAACATTTCATGAGCTTCACGCTCGTGCCAGTTTGCACCGGCAAAAACTGTGCAAATCGAATCGATGGTGAATGTGTCATTCGGAACATCGGCTTTGATGTTGATACCCAAGTGCGTTACGGAGTTGACGAGCCGCACGAGCATTTGCATGCGAGTGTCCCCACCCGTGTAGCCGGGGCGAATCACGGTGTCGCGCACAGGTGCTGGCTCTGATGGATCGTCTTCACCACGGCCATAAGGCGATGGCATCCAGTCGATGGCCGAGAGGAAACAGAAATAGTCAAACGCATGTACATCTTTGAGTGCCTGAATATTTGCGCGCCACGACTCCGTGGTGACGCGCACCCAAATATCGTCGCCTGGCTTTACGAGTGTGTCGACAACGGCAGCTCCAAGAGTTGTGCGAATCGCAGCAACCATTGCATCACGCGTTGCATCAACTTTTGCCTCTACGGCTGGTGTTGTGGAAGTTTCAGTGGGTGACGACAACGGGCTCACCTCGCCTTTCGGCTTCCGCAGATGCATTCACTGATGAATTCACGACTGCATCGATCGACACAGTTCCTTCACCGCGCCAACGTGCACCCATGTCTTCGTTCTTGATGCGCTGTTGCAACAACACGATGCCTTCGAGCAATGCTTCTGGGCGAGGTGGGCAACCAGGTATGTACACGTCAACCGGAATAATTTGATCGACACCTTTTGTTACGGAGTAGCTATCCCAATACGGACCACCACAGTTTGCGCAACTGCCCATAGAGATCACATATTTTGGCTCAGGCATTTGCTCGTATAAGCGCTTGATGGCTGGCGACATTTTGTCAGTGACAGTTCCCGAAATACAAACAAGATCTGCTTGACGTGGGCTTGCTGGCAATGGAATAACACCAAGTCGCATCACGTCGTAACGAGGTGAACCAAACGCTGCACCCATTTCGATTGCACAACATGCGAGACCCCACTGGTACACCCACAATGAATACGAACGACCCATGTTGAACAACGAGTTGAGTGGCTTGGGCAAACGCCCGCGATCTACAAGACCCATGTTGTTACACCCACCGCAATACGCCCTTGCGCCAGGCATACACCAGGCCAAGGAGCAAGATAAATACAAATATTCCCATTTCGACAAGACCAAATGTGCCATAGCGCTCAAGTTGTGTGGCCCATGGGAAAATGAAAACTGCTTCCACGTCGAAGATCACGAAGAGCAGTGCAAAAATGTAATAACGAACTTGGCTCTGCGACCAACCTTCACCGATTGGATCAACACCGCTTTCATATGACAACAACTTCTCGCGATTTGGTTTTGATGGTCGTATGAGTGACGACACCCAGAGCAATAACCCGGCGATGAGAACGGCGGCTAAACCGAACCAAACAATGGTGAGAAATGACCTGAGGAAGGTAGACATCAACCTAAAAAACTACTACTTGGGCGCAGTTTCGGGAGAAACCACTGCACTTTTTACCTTGTGAACAAGTGCCCACGCGCCTTAGGTTTGGGGATCGGGGTGGTCGCGACATTGTGCAAAAACCAATCGACAATCAGCCCAGCGGCAGGGCCAGACCTTTCGACCTCGACTCGTGTTCGCTCGATCAGGGCGTTCGGAGTCATATCTAATGCGGCCAACTCGGCTGCACCCTCTCCACTCATCCAGTGCGAAATGATGGCCTCATTGGCTTCTGGGTGAAATTGGGTCGCAAACGTGCGTCCCATCTGCATGGCCTGAGGGCCAGCATCGCTTAATGCCAAAACTTGGGAGCCAGGAGGAGCGGAAAACGTGTCGTAATGCCACTGCATCCATGACCCAGCCAGCACTCCATAAGTAGGTGTGGCTATTACTTCGTGCCAACCGACCTCGGCTTTTTTAGCTCGCTCGGCACTACCGCCAAGTGCATGTGACATTATTTGTGCGCCGAAGCAGATGCCAAACTGCGGAATCCCGCGGCGATGACCTTCGCGGATGACCTCGGACTCTGCTGCAACATTCTTTGCAACCTTGTCCCAATAGACAGACCAGTTCGATCCGAGATAGACAACGAGGTCAATGCCATCAAGCGAAGGCCACTCGTGCGGATATTCGCGGTGAACTGTCGTGAACGAAAAATCGTAGTCCTCAAATCGTTGGCCGACAAAGCCCGCATCAGCATCACCCGAATTGGCTAAGAGCAAGGCACGCATGAGAGGTACGGTAGTCGGTGCATGACGACAAGCAACTCAACACCAATAGAAATTCTCAGGGAAGCTTTTGAGGCTGCTCGCGCACGGGGCAAAGACGTCGTATTACATACCCCAGTTTTGCCATCCGCATATCTCAGCCAACGCTTCGGCGGCACCATTGTGCTCAAGGCCGAAAACCTGCAACGCACTGGTTCGTTCAAAATTCGTGGCGGTATGAACAAACTTGCCCAATTGGGAAACGCCAAAGAAACAGGAGTGGTTGCAGGCAGTGCGGGCAACCATGCACAAGGCCTTGCTCTTGCAGCAAAACATTTTGGAGCAAAGTGCGACATTTTCGTGCCCAAAGGTGCGTCGCTCTCAAAGATTGCTGCAACTAAACACCATGGCGCAACTGTGCTTGATGGAGGCGAAAGTGTAGACACTGCAGTTGCTGCTGCTAAAGCTCGTGCACAAGAGACGGGCATGGCGTTTTGCCACCCGTACGACGACCCAGATGTGATTGCAGGTCAGGGAACACTTGGGCTCGAGCTACTTGAAGACATCGACGATCTCGAACTGCTTATCATTCCACTTGGAGGTGGCGGACTGCTTGCTGGCACTGCTCTTGCAATTAAGCAGCAACACCCCAACGTACGAATCATCGGCGTGCAGGCATCAGTTTGCGCACCGTTCATCCACGGCACCTCTCCCGACGGCAAAGTACTTACACTCGCCGACGGCATCGCCGTGAAGCAACCTGGCAACTTCACCAAGCCACTTATCGACAAATGGGTTGACCAGATAATTGAAGTGGACGAAGACTCAATTGCCGACGCAGTCGTCATCTTGATGGAACATACCAAAATGCTTGTTGAGGGAGGTGGAGCAGTTGGCCTTTCCACACTACTCACCAATCAAATTGTCCCTGCAAAAAATGGCACAACATGCATCGTGCTGTCCGGTGGCAACATCGACATCGGTCTCATCCCCAACCTTGTGCGTCGAAATGAAACCAACGAGGGTCGTCGCCTCGCCCTTTTTGTGCGTCTACCCGACCGCCCAGGCTCGCTGGCCGGACTCGTTGACGTGTGCGCTGCACAAGAAGCAAACGTGATTGAGGTGCAACACATTCGCGAAGGCGTCAAACTGCATCCTCGTGAAACTGGTATTCAAGTTGTGCTTGAAGTCAAGAGCCCCGAGCATGCACTCTCAGTAATTGAGGCAGCCAGGGATAGTGGCTTTGTGATTCAAGAAAACTCTTAAAGACTTATCGTTTTAGAAATCTCTAGCAACAAGGTAGGCAAGGTTCCAATCAGAAGCGTTGTAGCAACAGCCAGTGTGATGGCCAGGCCAGCAGATCGAGAGATCGAAACTGGAGCATCGTCGGCTGGATCACTCAACCACATGCTCACCATGATGCGCAAGTACAGGAATGCTGCGATTACCGCAGCAAGCATCGCTGCCACTGCAAGCGCGTAGCTCTCGACCGAGACGGCAGCACGAATAATGCCGAACTTGGCAACAAAACCCGAAGTGAGCGGCACTCCAGCCTGAGCGAGCAATAATACGGTCATGCCAAGCGCGAACACAGGGTGCTTCTTTCCAATGCCCTTAAATGCATCGAGCGTTGTCGTGTTGTCGCCTTCGCCTGCAACAACCGAGACCACAGCAAACGTGCCAATAACCAAAATGGAATAAATAAACAAGTAGCCCATTGCTGACGTAATACCAAGATCCGCATCGGCATGACCGATATGCGATGCAGCCTCAAGACCGACCAAGATAAAACCTGCATGGCTGATGGATGAATACGCAAGCATGCGCTTTACATCGGTCTGCACTACCGCCAACACCGAGCCAACTACAAGCGTGAGCAAAGCCAGAACAAGAATGGCTGGACGCCAGTCATCAATGCGGCTTGGCAATGCAATCATGAACACTCGAATGAGCGCTGCAAATGCCGCGACTTTGCCGACCGAACCCATAAGCGCAGTTATTGGTGTTGGCGCACCCTGGTACACGTCGGGTGTCCACACATGAAAAGGAACGAGAGAAACTTTGAACGCGAAGCCAACAAGCAGTAACGCAATGCCAACAAGCAACAAACCATTGTTAGACGGCACCGTGACCTCGCCAGCAAACACAGCGGCCATTGACTGCAAGTTGGTGGTGCCCGATGCACCGAACAACAACGCGACCCCATACAAGAAAAATGCCGAGGCAAAACCACCGAGAATGAAGTACTTGAGGCCTGCCTCGCCACTTTGTGTGCGGCTGCGGCTAGACGCGGTGAGCAAATAAAAAGAAAGACTCAACGTCTCGAGACCAAGGAACAACACCAAGAGGTCGTTGGCCGAAACCATTACTACTCCACCTATTGCAGCTGCAAGCATGAGGCCGTATACCTCTGGCCCATCTTCGCCTTCGCGAGTCAGATAGTCGTTGACAACGAGAGAGACGAGAGCAACTGAAACACAAATAGTGAACGTTGCGAACAATGCGAAGCGATCGAACGCAAGCGCGCCACCAACCAGTGTGGATGGCTTGTCGTCGCCCATTTGATTCCACAACACTCCAGTCAATACTGCTGCAGTAATTGCAGTGACAACAGAGGCCGCTGCATACCAACCGCGCTTCCACTGCGGAGTCAGCGATCCAACAAGGATCAAGAACAATGTGCCACCGAGCAGCGCAAGGATCGGGCTGATCTTGAACCACTGAATGGCTGGGCCCTCAAACGTCGATGTTGCTGCAATCAATTTGTTCATCATTTGCTTGCCTCAACATGCTCAATCAATGCCTTGACGCTTGGCTCTATGCGATCGAGCATCGGCTTTGGATACACACCTGCAAACACGATGGCTGCGACAAACACTGAAAGCAACAAACCTTCGCGCAACGTGATCTCGGGAAACGACTTGTTGTCTTCACTTGGCTCGCCATGAAACACGCGCTGGTAAGCCCAGAGTAAATAGAGCGCAGCAAGAATCACGCCGATCGTGGCAACAACAACCCACCAGCGAGCTGTTTCAAATGCACCGATGAGCACGAGGAACTCGCCAACGAAACCATTGAGGCCCGGTAAGCCGATTGATGACAGCATCACGATCATGAAAAAGCCAGCGAAGATTGGCGCGACAGCCTGGATACCACCGAGCTCTGAAATCTGTCGAGTGTGTCGGCGCTCGTAGATCATGCCGACGAGCAAGAACAACGCCCCCGTTGAAACACCGTGGTTGACCATCTGCATTACGCCACCGGTAATGGCTTGTGTAGTCATTGCAAATGTGCCAAGCACGATGAAGCCAAGGTGAGCAACCGACGAATACGCAACGAGTCGCTTGAGATCTTTTTGCATTGTTGCAGCAATCGCACCATACAAAATGCCGATCACTGCAAGTGTGAGTAATACGGGCTTTGCCCAGATCGCTGCTTGTGGAAACAGAAATACACCAAAGCGCAACATGCCGTACGTACCCATCTTGAGCAACACACCAGCCAAGATGACCGAGCCACCAGTTGGTGCTTGCGTGTGAGCATCGGGCAGCCATGTGTGCAACGGGAACAATGGAACTTTGACCGCAAACGCGATCATGAACGCAACGAATAACCAGCGGCCAGTGCCTGTAGCGAAGTTGGCCTTCTCTGCGATCTCAACCAAGTCAAACGTGAGCACGCCCGTGTCGCGACGTGCCAAGAATGCTGTGGCGACGATGCCGACGAGCATGAATGCCGAGCCGGCCATGGTGTACAAAAAGAATTTGGTTGCTGCATAGACACGTTTTTCGTAACCCCAGCCACCGATGAGGAAATACATCGGTACCAATACGATTTCGAAAAATACGAAAAACAAAAACAGGTCAAGACTCAGGAAGCTTCCCATGACGCCGGCTTCGAGCAACAACATCCACGCCAAGTACGACTTGTGGTCGTGGTGTGGATCGATGCCAACAATGACAAGCGGGAACAACACACCGGTGAGCACCACCATAAACAGCGAAATACCGTCGACACCCAAGTGCCACGAGATGCCCCACTCACTGATCCATGAGTGCTTTGACACAAACTCGAAACCCGCTGCACCAGTAGGAAACTTGACAAGCATCCACACACTCATCGCACCAGTTGCAATGCTCGACACGAGCGCTGCGAGCTTGACCCACTCGCCATGCTTCTTATTCAATAACGAAACAAGGACAGCGCCAAGAAGCGGCAACAACACAAGCATCGTGAGGATCGGGAAGCTTGCCGTGGCCTCACCAGCCTTTTCAACTGAAGCAAACATCAGATAAGCCCTCTCAGTACAAACCAGGCCAAGAGCACAACAACACCGACCGTAATGACTGCCGCGTATGCGCGCACGAAACCGCTCTGACTCTTGCGGACTTGGCCAGCCACAGATCGCACAATTGTGGCCGTGCCGTTGACTGCCCCATCGACAACATGTGCATCAATCCATGCGACGCCATTAAACAACGCGTTGCCCGGGCCACTCACCAACCGGGCTGCAGTCGCGTCATAGTTCCAGGCTTGCTCAAGAATCTTTGGTTCGACAGCCTTGATCTTGTGCTTGGCATACACAGCAAAAGCCGCAACGATGCCGAGTGTTGCGACAACTACAGCAACGCCAAGCAGCAAGTACTTGTTTTGATACGCCCATGTCTCATGAATGTGAGCCTCGGACTCCTCAACAACAGGTGCAAGCCAGTGCTCCAAAAATGCAGTCTTCTTGGAGAATGGCAACTGCAATGCACCACCAACCATTGCAAGGCCAGCGAGAACAACAAGCGGCATCAACATAATGCGTGGGCTTTCGTGCGGGGTGAAGTCGCCATGCGCACCATTTTCGGCAGCGTGATCATTCCACTTTGCCTCGCCGTAAAACACCATGATTACTTGGCGTGTCATGTAGAACGCCGTCAACAGTGCAGTGACCACGCCAACGACGTAGAGCCCGCGGTTGTTGGCATAGACGTAGAGCAAAATTTCGTCCTTCGACCAAAAGCCTGCAAACGGCGGCACACCAGCAATGGCAAGCCAGCCAACAATGAACGTGATTGCCGTAACTGGCATCACTTTGCGCAAAGCACCCATTCGACGCATGTCTTGCTCGTGGTGCATGCCATGAATGACAGAACCAGAGCCGAGGAACAACAGTGCCTTAAAGAACGCATGCGTGATCATGTGGAAAATAGCCGCAACATATGCGCCTGAACCGATCGCCAAGAACATGAACCCAAGTTGCGACACCGTTGAGTAGGCCAACACCTTCTTGATGTCATTTTGTGCAACAGCAACCGTGGCTGCATACAACGCAGTTGCAGCACCGATGCACGCAATAACCGTTGGCGCCCATGAATACGACTCGTGGAGCACCGGACTCATGCGCGTCATCAAGAACACACCAGACGTCACCATGGTTGCCGCGTGGATAAGTGCCGAAACCGGTGTTGGGCCTTCCATCGCATCTGGCAACCAGAGATACAACGGCAACTGTGCGCTCTTGCCACATGCACCGACAAACAACAACATCGCGATTGCGGTTGCCGTGACGGGGGCTAACGAACCGGAATGAGCGGCTTCATTGATGCCGTCATACGAGAGTGTTCCTACTGCACTGAACGCTAGGAACATTGCTGTCATTACGCCAAAGTCGCCAATGCGGTTGGTGACAAATGCCTTCTTGCCAGCAACCGCAGCAGAGTCGCGAGTGTGCCAGAAGGAGATAAGGAAGTACGAACAAGCACCAACGCCCTCCCACCCGAGGAAAGTAACGAGCAAGTTTTCGCCCAGCACCAACATCAGCATCGAGAACACAAACAAGTTGAGGTACAAGAAAAACTTCGGAAACTTCGGATCACCATGCATGTAACCAATTGCATACAAATGAATCAATGAACCAATCCCGGTGATGAACAACGCCATCGTGATCGACAACGGGTCTGCCAACAACGCCATGTCGACTTGCAGCGAACCAACTGGCAACCACTTGAACATCGTCACCACTTGATGGCGCTCTTCGGCCGGGCGTGAAAGCAGATTGAAAAACACCGCAACGGTTATGAGGAATGACCCGATGGTCATGAACGATGCAAGCCAGCCAGCCTTTGGCTCGCCCAAACGACGACCGAGAACCATGATGACGAGTGCACCGAACAACGGCAACATAGGCACGAGCCAGAGATGATCGATGAAGAAACCGGTCACGGCTTAACCCTTCAACCCTGAAAGGTCATCAACCGTGATTCCACTGCGTCGGCGCATGATCGCAACGATGATGCCGAGGCCAACCACTACTTCTGCTGCTGCAACGACGAGCACAAAAAACACAATTGCCTGGCCATCAATGTCATTGAGCCTGCGGCCAAGAGTCACAAATGTGAGGTTGACGGCGTTCAGCATCAACTCGATGCACATAAACATGACAAGTGGATTGCGGCGTACCAACACACCAACAGTGCCGATTGTGAAGAGCACTGCCGACAGCAAGAGATACCAAGTTGTGGTTGGAACTACGACGAGTGCGTTCATGACTTGCCCACCGTGCGGCGGCGCGCCAACAAAACAGTGCCAACAACGGCAACAACCAGCAAAATCGATGTCACTTCAAAAGCCATCACGTAGTCGGAAAAGATGGACGAAGCTAATTGCTGGATATTGGCATCTGGATTATCGCCAGCGACATTGCTCGCAATGCCCTCACCGCGGGAAACGACCGAATCGGCGCCGGTGTAAATAGCCGCTGCCAATAATCCGAGCAAACTCGCACCAACAACTCCAGCAACCCAGCGCTGACCAGCAAGCGGCTCGGTCTTCAGGTTTTCAACTTGGTCAACACCGAGCAACATGATCACGAACAAGAACAACACCACGATGGCGCCGGCATACACAATCACTTGAACTGCAGCCAGGAACTCGGCGTGTTGGGCCACGAACAACACTGCAATTCCAAACAAGGTCAACACCAAGCTGAGCGCTGCATGCACAGGGTGCTTGCGCAACACCACGCCGAGCGCACCAACAATGATCATTGCTGTGGCACAAACAAAAACGAAAAGTTCCATTAGTCGCTGTTCACTTCTGGGGCACGCACGCCATAGCCGAGCTCTCCGCTCCAGCCAACTACACCACTAAATGTGGCATCACCCGACGATGCAGTTGCACGCATCCAACCCGATGTGTTTTGGTCTTCGCCCGGACGCCAGTCTTCCCACGGCATGTGCTGTGGTTGACCATCATCGCCTACCAACAATTCGTCCTTGGTATAAATCGCATCTTGACGATTGGTGAACGAGAACTCGAACAACTTTGATTCGGTGATTGCTTCTGTTGGGCATGCTTCAACACACAGGTCGCAGTGAATGCATCGCAGATAGTTAATCTCGTAAATCCATCCAAAGCGCTCACCTGGTGATGTTGGATTGTCGGGATCGTTGTCGGCACCGCGCACATGAATGCACTTTGCTGGGCACACAGCGGCACACAACTCGCAACCGATGCACTTTTCCATGCCGTCTTCGTAACGGTTGAGAACGTGACGACCATGCAGGCGGTCTGGCTTGTCGATCTTTGCGTCCATCTCTTCGGCGCGCTTACTTGACTCACCACTCTTCGACTTGTTGATTGACTTGCGACGTACACGACCGCCCGAATACTGAGTGGTCACCTGATTTTTCTTACCGCGCTGACGAGCGGTAACAAGGAAGCCTCCGAAGTAACCCATTAGAACATCGACCCTTCGGCTTCGCGTTGCTTGGCACTCACTTTGAATGCCGCTTGCAACAGCGCATAACTGGCCCCGAGAATCGCCACTGAAACCGTGGTGACGATCAACGTGTTCCAACCCTGGTCACGACCAAGGCGCTGTGCTGCAATCAACATAAACCA
>WLKU01000042.1 GCA_009701105.1 Actinomycetota bacterium
GATCTTGGCGTTACGCCCGGCAATGACGGTGTTGTTGTGCGCTTGAGTTTTCCAATGCTCACCGAAGAGCGTCGCAAAGAATACGTAAAAGTTGTCAAGAACATGGCAGAAGACGGACGCATTGCACTACGCAATGTGCGTCGCGATGCACGCAAGGCTATGGAGACAGCCGAAAAGGCTGGAGACATTTCAAAGGATGATCTAGAGCGGGCAGAAAAAGAGTTGGAAAAACTCACGCACGACAATGTTGAAGCAATTGACAAAGCATTTAGCCGTAAGGAAACAGAACTACTCGAAGTGTAGGGAGACAACTCATGAGCAATGACAATAGGGGCAATTTTTCGGACGATGATACAAATGGTGTCGACAGAACTGTCGATCCGACTATCGACTTCGGTGATGAGTTTGGCGTAGTCAAGTTTGCCGAGACAGACGACAGTGGCCCCGCGCTTGCTTTTGGTACGAATGAAACAGAACAACTTCCGCATTGGACCGAGATGCCAACTGGCGAAGTTCCACGGTTTGGAAAAACTGATGATCAGCCAACTCGGCGCATAGTTATTGGTGCAAATGACAGCAGTCGTGACCGTGATGATTCTGATAACTCCGACGTGTGGTCTGCATACAACGAACCAGATCCAAGTGCATCGACTGGTGCTCGCCGTCCATCGTTTGAAACCACAACTCCGCCACCGGTGAGCTCTCCTCGCCGTGAAGGTCGCATTGTTATCGGCACTGATCCAACCGACGAGCGTCGTCGCCATGTTGCACGTGATGCGTCGGGTGCACAATCGCGACCAGTCTCACGTCCTGCTTCGAGGGCTGGTTCAAGTAGTGGTTCGCGTAGTAGCTCGTCTGCTACATCAAAGGGCTCATCGGCTCGTGGCGCGCAGGTGACTCGCGCACAACGTTCGTCATCTGGCTCGAGCGCCGGCAGAGACTTGCCAACAGCAACAGCGGTGGGTGCGTTACTCGCCGCCGTATTCATTGCATCACTGATGTGGAGACCAGCAGCAGTGATGTTGCTGATTGCAGTTCTCATTGGTGTCGCTGCATTCGAGTTTTTTACACAAGCCAGTGCCAGTGGTTACCGACCATCAACAGTGATTGGTGTTGTTGGCTGCGTTGCTGCACCGCTCTGTGCATATTGGATCGGCGATGCAGCACTTCCGCTCGTGATCGCGTTTGGTTTTATCGCCACAGTTGTTGTGTTCGTCGGCAGCGATGGCATTGAGTCCGGGCCGGTGCCGAACACGGCAATCATGATGCTTGCAATGCTGTGGATCGGTCTGATGAGCTCATATGCGGCGTTGATTTTGCGTTTCTCGTCTGCAAACGGTGCAGCTTTTGTAAATGTAGGTACCGACACCTTGTTCATCGTCGTGATTGGTGTGATTGCCAATGACATGGCGGCCTACTTCGCAGGTACAGCGATGGGACGAACGCCATTACGTGACTGGATTAGTCCAGCGAAATCTATTGAGGGTTTGATTGGCGGAACCGTCGGCACATTTTTTGCGGTTGTGCTGGTCGGAATGCAGAGCACTACTTGGAACAGTTTTGGTGATTGGTTCTTGCTCGCCTTAGTGATTTCGGTCATGGCGCCGCTTGGCGATCTTGCCGAGTCGATGTTTAAGCGCAACCTCAACATCAAAGATTTTGGCACTGTGTTGCGTGGGCATGGGGGAGTTCTGGATCGTTTCGACAGTCTGTTGTTCGTCTTGCCAGCCGCCTATTACCTCACTCTTGTTATCCAACCCTGGGGCTGATTCACCAATTTCGCTGACAGACTGAACAGATGTCGGTCGTGCGTGTTGCAATTGCTGGATCAACTGGCTCGATTGGTACGCAGACCCTGGATGTCATTTCTCGTAGTGGTGGTGAGTACGAAGTAGTTGGTCTTGGAGTTGGAAGTTCTGCTGATGCAGTAATCGCGCAAGCCAAGTTGTGTAATCCAAAAATCGTTGCAGTCAGCAATGACGAGGCCCGCAAGAAAGTAGCTCAGGCGTTGCAGGGTGTTGAAGTTGTTGCCGATTTTGCAGAGCTTGCGCGCGACGCCGATGTCGTTGTTAACGGCGTTGTAGGTTTTGCAGGCTTGTCGGTAACGATGTCAACGTTGCAACACGGCAAGCGGCTTGCCCTAGCAAACAAAGAGAGTCTGATTGCGGCTGGTCCTATTGTGCAGCCACTGCGAAGTATCAAGGGTGCGGTGATTGTGCCTGTCGACAGCGAACACTGCGCGATTCATCAATGCTTGAGATCATCAACCGATACGCAACGCGAAGTGCGACGCTTGTTGCTGACTGCAAGTGGCGGACCATTTCGGGGTCGCACTGCAGAGTCGCTGCAAGAAGTGACAATCGTCGATGCACTCAAACACCCAACCTGGTCAATGGGTCCAAAGATCACAGTCGATTCTTCAACATTGATGAATAAAGGTCTTGAGGTTATTGAGGCTCATGAATTGTTTGGAGTGGCGTTTGACAACATTGATGTTGTTGTGCATCCGCAGTCAGTTGTGCACTCGATGGTCGAGTTCGCAGACGGTGCGGTCATCGCACAGTTGTCTTTGCCCGACATGCGACTGCCGATTGCTTATGCGCTTGGGTTTCCTGCGCGCTCCGACATTGCGTTTGGCGCGATTGATTGGACGCAACTGAGTCGCCTCGACTTTGAGACACCAGATAGATCTACGTTTCGATGTTTGGATCTGGCGTATCAGGCTGGTCGAGTAGGGGGGACTGCCCCCGCATGGTTGAGTGCGGCCAACGAAATTGCAGTGGAAGCATTTTTGGATGGGCACATATCGTGGTCAAAAATTGCCGGCGTAATTGAGCGAACGATGCAACACCATGATGGAGTGTTACCCACAACGGTTGAGGATATTTTGCAAGCAGATGCATCAGCCCGCAGGTTTGCGGCACTGGAGTTAACAAAATGAGTTCGTTCTACAACAAGTTTCGTGATGAGATCGTGGCTGGTGGAGACACAACCGATCAGCCCAAGCGCATCAACGATAAACGCACAAGTTTGATTGCAGGGCTTGTTCTTCTTGCTTTGTTTGTCTGGCTGGGGGTAAGCAGCCCTTGGACATTCGTGTTTGTGGTGGGCCTACTCATCTCTGTCTTTTTGCATGAGATGGGACATTTCGTTACTGCTCGCCGCACGGGCATGAAGGTGACGCAATTTTTTATGGGCTTTGGCCCACGGTTGTGGAGCATGCAGCGAGGAGAGGTGGAGTATGGCATTAGGGCATTGCCACTCGGAGCATTTGTTCGCATAGTTGGCATGAACAATCTGGATGAATGCGATCCAGCCGATGAACCACGCGCCTATCGAGCACAGTCGTATCCAAAGCGATTACTTGTGATCACCGCAGGTTCGTTGATGCACGGCGTTATTGCACTCGTCCTATTTTTTGGGGTCTATGCGACTTCTGGTCGCTATAGCGAAACTGGCGATGTACTTGTGACTTCTCCGCCTGCCGCAAATTCTCCAGCACAAGAGTCGGGTGTTGTAATGGGCGACGTTGTGAGGGAAATTGATGGCATCGCAATTTCAACTCGTGAACAATTTATCGAGCAAATAGTCTCAAAGCAGCCTGGACAAACTGTTCCTGTGGTTGTTGAGCGCGCAGGCAAACCGGTCTCGCTTAGTGTCACGCTCGGAAACAACCCGGTAGATACTTCGCTTGCTTATTTTGGTGTGGCAAGTTGGTCGCTTGATTATGTTCACGTCAATCCGATTAGGGCCGTTGGCTATGCAACACAAGACTTGGTTGTAACAGCAGGTAGGTCGGTGGTGGGTGTGTTTGTGGTGCTCAATCCAATTAATATTTTCAACAGCGTTGTCGACGACAAAGCCGACCCTGCAACTCGTCCCGGCACAGTTGTCGGAGCGAGCCAGCTCGGTGGCGAGATAGGTCGACAAGACGGGTTAAAGGGTGTGCTGTTGCTGCTCGCAAGTATCAACGTATTTGTTGGCGTGTTCAACATGTTTCCGTTGCTGCCCTTTGACGGAGGTCATGCCGCGATTGCCACCTACGAACGGTTTCGTTCGCGACGCAACAAGACGTATCGGGCGGATGTTGGCAAGATGGTGCCAGTTGCCACGATGGTTGTGGGCTTACTCGCCATGCTTCTAGTCGTTGGCTTATACCTCGATCTCACTCAGCCAATTGGCTGAATATCGCAGCGGATAAAACGTTGCAAAACCGTGCCGTGATGACAAACTGGTATTTATGACCGTATATGCGAGGCGCGAAACGCGCCAGATCTCGGTAGGCAAAGTTGCCGTTGGTGGCAATGCGCCAATCAGTATTCAGTCAATGACCATCACCAAGACGGCCGATGTTGAAGGTACGTTGCAACAAATTTATGCCCTTGCTGCGGCCGGCTGCGACATCGTGCGCTGCACGTGCAACGAAGCTGAAGCCGCTGAGGGTCTTGCCCAAATAGTTCCACGTTCGCCAGTGCCGATCATCGCCGATATCCATCATCAATACAAGATGGCGTTAGCAGCAATGGAAGCGGGTGTGCATGGATTACGTCTCAATCCTGGCAACATTCGTAAACCTGAACACATCAAAGCGGTTGCATCTGAGGCCCGCGATCGCAAGGTGCCAATTCGGATTGGTGTCAACGGTGGATCTCTTGACCCAGCGTTGTACGAAAAATATGGCGGCCTGACTGCTGAAGCGATGGTGGAATCCGCTCTGCAAGAGATCGCATATTTCGAAGAAGTTGATTTTGATTTGATCAAAATTTCTGTCAAGGCTTCCAACGTTCCACTCATGATCGAGGCATATCGCCAATTGAGCGAAGTAACCAATCATCCGTTGCACCTTGGTGTCACCGAAGCCGGGCCACTGCCAGGTGGACTGATTAAGGCAACGGCAGGAATCTCGACATTGCTCATGGAGGGCATCGGCGACACGATCCGGTACAGCCTCACTGCTGATCCAGTGGAAGAAGCGCGAGCAGGCAGGCAATTGCTTGAGTCGCTCGGTTTGCGTGAGCGCAAAAATGTTGACTTGATTGCATGCCCAAGTTGTGGGCGAGCAGAGATTGATGTCATTGATGTCGCCAATCGTGCGCAAGCTGCTTTTGCAGACAAAAAGATTCCGTTGCAAATTGCGGTCATGGGCTGCGTCGTTAATGGCCCAGGCGAAGCACGCGAAGCCGACTTAGGTATTGCCGCGGGTAACAAACGAGGCCACTTGTTCGTCAAGGGCCGCAACGTGGCGGTAGTACCGGAGTCGGAAATGGTGGAAGCGCTCATTGACTGGGCCACATATATTCACGAGCACGGAGCGGACGCTGCAGTTGCTCGCGTTGACACCGCGCTCGCCGAGCGCGAAGCAACAAAAGATCGCAATATGTTGCTCAAAGAGCATGGCGATGATGTCAATCATGCCGACGAAAAAATAGTGGAGATACGAAAGAAGGTCGCCGGCAACTAGCAGCTAGCAATTATCCAGGAATGGTCGTCGCTGCGACGATTGTCGTTGTGGTTGTTGTTGTAGGCACAACCACATTCCACAAATTTTGTGCAGTCTCTATATAGAGAGTTGCACGCGCGCGGTATCCAACCGGTTGCAAGTGCAGTTTGTCAAAGGCAAACCATTTGGGGTTTGCTGAGATCATTGTGTGCCAGTCGACGACCGAGACATTGGGGTAGTCAAGTGCAACACGATCAAGCACTCTGTTGAACACTGCGGATGCACGAACGTAGTACTGGCTGTCTATACGCAAAACATTGACCCACACCACCGGAATATCGCCAATCAACGTGAGTAGTTCACGAATTCGATCTTCGTAGTAACGCACTTTGATTGAACCTTGCAAGTCGTTGCTCCCAAGTGCCACGATGACAGCGGAGGGTCGTACTTTTTCCTTGAGATACTTGGCATATGTCTTCACCCCGTTGCGCAACGTGTTGGCAGGTCCACTGATATTGCGAGAGAACGCCCCATCCACAATTACTTTGTCAAAAGTATTCAGTGCCTGCAGCTGTGGCGTTACGTTGCCAAACCCTTTGTAATTGGCGCCCCAAGTAATGCTGTCGCCAAGTATGAGCAGCGTGTGTGTGGGTTCAACAGCACGTGCATTACCAACAAAGTTGCAAGAAATCAGTGTGGCAACTACAAGGGTAAGAGTTCTGCATACCCGCAGGTTCAATGCGTTCCCCACGTTCGAAACACAGTTGCAGTGCCGGTGAGTTGCACCGATTCGTTGTTGCGCAACACACATGCCTGACCTCGCCTGATTGTGGTGGCATCGCCTTCGGTGCACATCAATATTTCCGCGTGGTGCGTTGCCTTGACCGTCGTTTCTCCAGCAACCTCGATGCGTTCAACCCCAAAGCGAGATGTGGAGACGGGGTAGGTGAACCGACCTGGGGTCACTTCGGTTGCATTGACAACTGGTGAGGGAATGGATTCAAAACGTGCGACGGCTAAGAATTCGTCGACGCTGACGTACTTTTTGGTGAAGGCTGCTCGCACAACGTTGTCTGATGACGACATCACTTCAACACCAGAACCGCTGAGATATGCATGTGCATTGCCTGCGCCAAGAAAAAGCGCCTGACCAGGAGAAAGTCGCACGTGGTGCATCAACAATGCAACGAGCAGGCCGCCGTTTCCTGGATACATGCTTGCCAATCGTCCTGCCCATGCAGGCATTTGTGCGGGAAGTTGGTGTGGCCCAGTGGTCAATGCCCAGCGCACACATTCAGCAAGTCCGTCATTTTCAAGATGCTCTGCGAGTTGCGCCCAGCCAAATCGTTTGCACAACTCAAGCGATTCTTCTATCGATCGAAATCCGCAAATTGCATCAAATGAGGTCAACGCAATCAGTAGTTCGGGCTTTGCTGATGCATCTCGGTAGATGCGTTGCGGTGCGTCGAGCGAAATACCGATTTCGTTTTCTTGTTGAAACCCACTCGCTGCTTGTTCGTCGGTGGGGTGAGTCTGCAGCGAAAGGGGTTTGTTGGCAGAAATAATTTTGACAAGGAAAGAAAGATCGCCAGTCAGTTGCTCAAGTGGCTGACTTCCGGTTGCATTTTTTACGAGCGATGGTCCACCTCGATGTGTGCCAAACCACAATTCGGCCCATGGTCGAGCATCGGCTTCTGTCGAGAGAAATTCTGGAATGAACTGTTGATCGCCCCAGTCGTAGTGCTGGACAACGCCTCGCAGTAAGTGCATCGCTAGCTCGTCGCGCAGGCGCTTTTCACGTGTGCCGCAGCATCAGCAATTGCTACTTCACTCGCCAAGCCTGTCAAACGGTCTCGTACTTCGACAACGCCATTGGCTGTGCCTCTGCCAACGACAACAATGATTGGATTGCCGATCAATTCGGCATCTTTAAATTTGACGCCAGGTGAAACTCCAACGCGATCATCAAGCAACACTCGTATTCCTTGGCTGTCAAGAGTCTGTGCGAGGTTATTCGCGGTGTCGGTGATGAGAGCGTCTTCTTTGCCGGCCATCACAATGTGCACGTTAAATGGAGCAATGGCATGCGGCCAACGCAGACCAATGTCGTCACATGTTGCTTCGGCTATTGCGGCAACTGCGCGCGAGACACCAATGCCGTAGGAGCCCATCGTTACGGTTTGAGCCTTGCCATTTTTGTCGAGCACGCTCAAGCCCAGAACTTCTGCATATTTTCGACCGAGTTGAAACACGTGGCCAATCTCGATACCTCGCTTGATGATCAGAGCAGAAGCACACGATGGACATGTATCGTCGTCGCGCACTTCGGCAACGTCGATTACTCCGTCTGCTGTGAAGTCCCGGCCATGCACAAGATGCGCAACGTGTTTGCCTGCGGCGTTTGCTCCAGTAATCCACTCGCTGCCATCGGCAATACGTGGGTCGAGCAAATAGCGCACGCCCGTGGAATGTGCAAGACCTAAGGCATTTGGTCCGATGTAGCCCTTGACGAGTTTTGGATTTGCTGCAAAGTGTGTGTCATCAAACGGCACCACTTCGGCTGGTGATACTTGTGCTTCAAGACGTTTCATGTCCACTTCACGGTCACCCGGCACGCCGATGGCGAGTGCTTCAATGCGTCCGTCGGGGTGGCGCAAATTGACAACAACGTTTTTAAGTGTGTCTGCTGCAGTCCACTGTCGATCTGCTCGTTGCAAGTCTGCGCGCGAATTGAATAAATCAACCAACGTCTGAATTGTTGGTGTAGCTGGGGTGTCAAAAACTTGTGCTGCTGGCGTTGACTTCGAATCAATCGCAGTTGGCACACCAACTCGCACCGCTTCGGTGTTGGCTGAGTAATCGCATTTGGTGCACTGCACAAATGTGTCTTCGCCAATCTCGCAAGGAAACAAAAACTCTTCGGACTTGGATCCGCCCATGGCGCCCGACATTGCCGACACGATTGCAAATGGCAATCCGAGTCGTTCAAAAATGCGCACGTAAGCGTTGCGGTGAGCGTCGTAGCTACGTTGCAAGCCTTCATCGTCAATATCGAAACTGTACGAGTCCTTCATTGAAAACTCGCGTCCGCGCAACAGACCGCCACGTGGGCGCGCTTCATCTCGAAACTTGGTCTGAATCTGATACAGCGAGAGTGGCAAGTCTTTGTAACTCGAGTACAGGTCCTTTACGAGCAGCGTAAACATTTCTTCATGGGTTGGACCGAGCAAGAAGTCCACTTTGCGTCGGTCTTGCAAACGAAACAAATTGTCGCCGTAGTCTGTCCATCTGCCGGTCGCTTCATATGGCTCGCGTGGCAACATGGCTGGAAAATTGACTTCCTGAGCGCCAATGTTGTCCATCTCTTGGCGAATGATCTCGGCGACATGTTGGTACACACGCCAGCCGAGTGGAAGCCATGTGTAACCGCCAGGTGCTGCGCGGCGAATGTATCCAGCCCGCACAAGAAGTCGGTGGCTTGGAACCTCGGCATCAACGGGGTTGTCGCGCAATGTGCGTACAAACAGGGTGGACATTTTGTTGATCACGCGCGGTTGCTTCGTTTCGTTAAGGGTGAGGTTTTTGGCTTACTGATAACTGAATTTACTCGGCTTCTATTGGTCTAAATGCCTTTGACCTGTTGAGCGAGCCGTGACGAACCTTAGTTCGCGGGGATATAATGGTTGAGTCCTTTAAAGTTCGTCGAGCTGAAGGCGTGGGTCTCGACCCACGCCTTTTGTTCATTACAGGGCCTTGTTTTTGAGGTTTTAAACCCCCAAAACAAGCCAAAATTTTGCCATAAGCACACAGGAAGGGAGAAAAAGAACATGTCAGTAGCACGCGGAAGCACCAAGTCGAACCCTGTCGTTGATCGTGTGTCTGCTCTCATTCTTCCGATCGTGACCGACCTTGGTCTTGAGTTGTACGACGTCGAATACCAGGGCGGAATCTTGCGCGTGGTTGTCGACACTCCAACCGGCGGTCCAGCTGGCGTCAACATGGAGTCGATCGCATTGATCACCCGCCTCATTTCGCGCGAGTTCGACCACAGCGATCCAGTTCCTGGTCATTACACACTTGAAGTGACAAGCCCTGGCCTCGAGCGTTCGCTTCGTGTGCCAAAACATTTCGCACGCGAAGTTGGCAAAGTTGTTGCTATTCGCTTGACCGCAGCCGTCAACGGTGTGCGTCGTGCGCAAGGTGTGTTGTTGTCAGCCGACGAAAACAACATCGTTGTTCGGCTGAATGACAAATCGACAACAGAAATAACAGAGATGACGATTGGTTACGACATGATCGATCGCGCTCGCACAGTGTTCGAATGGGGCCCAACTCCAAAGTCGGGTGCAACAAAGGTGAAGACCAAGACGCAATCGGAGGTTAATGAATCATGAGCAATCTCGATATGACAGAAGCAATCCGCATGTTGGCAGGGGATCGCGGCATTTCCGTGGATTCTCTTTTGCAGGTGCTCGTTGAAGCACTCGCGACCGCGTACAAAAAGCGTCAGGGAGCAGCCGAAGAGGTAATCGTTGGCATCAACCCAGAAAACATGGACATCACATTCACCGCCTACGACGTGGATGATGACGGCAACTGGATCAACGAGCGCGACGA
>WLKU01000043.1 GCA_009701105.1 Actinomycetota bacterium
ATCTTGCAAGTTTGCCCGATCAAGACACATTGCCACGAGTCGGCTTCTGGTCGTAGCCTGAATGCTGTGGACAACGCTTGGGATTCGGTCGACTTGCCGCAGGGCCAAGCCAAAGTGCATGCCGTTCGGAGCATGTTTGACGCAATAGCCCCTCGCTACGACCTCGTCAATCGAATCATGACATTTCGTCTCGACGTGCGCTGGAGACGCAAGGCGATTCGCTGCCTCGGGTTACCCGCGAACAGCGTGATTCTCGATTTAGCCAGCGGCACAGGCGACATGTGTATCGACCTACGCAAGGCCGGATACCAACCTCTTTCGATGGACCTCTCGTTGGGAATGCTTATTGCCGACCGCAGTAACGCCCCTCGCACTCAAACCGATATTTTGCAGTTGCCTTGCGCCAACTCTTCAGTCGATGGTGTTACTTGCGGATTTGCTCTGCGAAACTTGCTCGATCTGAATACATTTTTTGCCGAACTCTCTCGCGTCACGAGATCAGGTGGACGTATTGCATTGCTCGATGTTGGCATCCCAACCAACCCATTCATCAAATGGGGCAACAGCATTTACTTCGGCAAGATCGTCCCGCGCATCGGAGGACTTCTTTCCAACCGCGCTGCGTACAACTACCTACCAAAAAGTGTCGCCTATCTTCCCTCGCCTGCTGCAATGGTTGACATGTTGACACAAAACGGATTTACATCTGTCGAGCACCGTCAACTCTCGGGTGGGCTCACACAATTACTTCTCGCGACTAAGGCCTAACGATGCGCGCTACTACGCGTCTACTTTCCGATGTCTCGTCCACATTTACTGCCGACCAAATCGATCTCAATGCCATCGCAGGATCTGATGGCATGCTGTTTGTTCGAAACGGAGTTGGTTTTGCAACACGTGGCATTGCAACCCGGGTCGCATCACACGAAGCAAAAGAATTTCTTGCAAACATTCAAGTTGATGACTCGGTTAATGCTCCTGGCAGTGGCCCTGTACTAATCGGTGCCATTCCGTTTGATTCACAACAGCCACACGATTTTGTTTTGCCAAAGCTCCTGGTCTGTAAATCTGAAGACGGTCGTTGCTGGGTCACCACAATTCAAGATACTGAATTCGAGAAAGCAGAATCAATCGAGTTGGATCTCAGCCCAATACACGCCCCGAGCGCAACATCGTCGTCGTACACCGTTGCCCCTGGGGTCGACATCGAAACATATCTACATGCAGTGACTGCTGCTCGTGACGCAGTGCGCAGTGGCGCCATCACCAAAGCGGTCATTGCACGTGACGTATTTGTTTCGAGCAGTCAACCAATTGATATCCATTCGGTTCTTCTTCGTCTTCGCAACTCGTTTGGCTCGAGTTATCAATTTTCTGTCGATGGATTCGTTGGTGCTTCGCCCGAGTTGCTCGTCTCTATCGTTGACGGAGAAGTTTCAAGCCATCCATTGGCCGGCACCGCACCACGTACGGGCGACCCAACTACTGATGCCCAGCTAGCCACTTCACTCCTTTCATCGACAAAGAATCAAATCGAACATCGCATCGTCATCGATGCAGTGCATGACACATTGCTGCCATGGTGCTCGTACCTTGACTGGGAGCCCGAGGCAAGCATTGTTGCGGTCGCCAACGTGCAACATCTCGGCACGCATATGTTGGGAAGACTTTCCGAACCTTTTCTTCACGTACTCGATGCCGTCTATGCGCTCTCGCCTACTCCCGCACTTGGTGGATACCCCCGCGACAAAGCCCTCAAACTCATTGCCGATGTTGAAGGGATGTCGCGTGGGCGATACGGCGGTGCGGTTGGCTGGTTTGACGCCCAAGGCAACGGAGTTTGGGCAGTTGCAATTCGCTGTGCCGAGTATTCAAACAACAACATGACTGCACGATTGTTTGCAGGAGGCGGAATTGTTGCCGACAGTGAGCCGCTTTCAGAACTTGCCGAAACGCAAGCAAAGTTGCAAGCCATGCTTGCAGCAATTATTCGGCCTTAAGAGCCTTGGCTACCGCGGCATAGACCGCGTCATGATCAGCAACATTTTGCCGGCGGTCAGTATTGACAATGATCACGCACGAGCCCTTTTGAGCAAGCGCGTCTTTCAATTGAGCAACTGTCTTTACCGTTGTATTGGGTAGTCCATGTGCTTGCACCAATTGTCCAATGTCTACATTGTGCGGGGTACCAAATAATTGCTCAAATCGCTGTGGTTCCAGAGTTGTCGACTGAGGTAAGAAACTAAATATTCCGCCACCCTTGTTGTCTACAACCACAATCTTGAGATCAACTCCGCGTTGCATCAAGTTGAGCAAGCCATTCGTGTCATGTAACAACGCAATATCGCCAATCAATAGCGCAGTTAATTTGCCACTTTCTGCTGCAACTCCAACTGCCGTCGACACCACACCATCGATGCCGTTGACACCACGGTTAGCAAGCACTCGTACGCCAACGCTTGGAGCACTAAACCATTCCACATCACGCACCGGCATGCTCGAAGACAGCACAAGATTTGAATCCTGAGGCATTGCCTCCACGAGGGCTCTCGCCACCAAAGGTTCTGTTAATGCACTCGAATCGTTCCACATCGAGCCAAGAATAAAACTGCACGTTGCTTGCATTTTCGCCCAGTTTGTTACCCACGAAGTTGCAGGTTTCTGCTGCACGTGCGCATTCAGGCTTTGACACACTTGAGATGTTTTTGCTACAACATGCTGACCGACAATTCTGTCTGGATCAATGAGTTGCAGTGTCTCGCTCACTGCCACGTACGTGCACTTGCTCTCGCGCAACCAGGCATTTACAACTTTCGAAACAGGGGGCTCCCCAAAACGCAACACCACTTGCGGACTACACGCAGCCGCCGTCTCGGAATCACGCAACATAACATCGGCGTTGCTTACAACCGTGGCACCACAGGCATCACCAACATCGACTCGACACCCACTGCGACTGTCGGCCAAGACTGGCCATTGCAAGCGATGAGCCAGCTCTAAAACAATTTGCGGATTGTCGATGCCATTGCCCGCAACTATGACGCCTTTTTCCCCGACGCATATTGCAGTCAATCTTTTTAGACTGTCTTGTAAAATTATTTCTTGGGGAATTGTTTGTGGATCATCACTCAAATTTTCAACTCGTGCACCGATGACAGCAGGCAACTCTTCGGCAATACCTACAAGTGGTTCTCTAAACGGCAAATTGAGGTGCACAGGACCAGCATCTGTTTGCACGGCTGCACTCAAGACCTCTTGAGCCAACTTGCGCCAGTTGTCTCGCTTTGTATCGTCGGCAATTCCAGCATCGACAAACAGTCGCGTGGAAGAGCCATATAGATTTTGTTGATCGATTGTTTGGGCAGCACCAACGCCCTGCAACTCCGGTGGACGATCTGCAGTGCACACCAACATCGGCACTGATGCATAATTCGCTTCCACAACTGCTGCATGAAATTCCACTGCTGCAGTACCGGAAGTGCATAACAGTATTGCTGGCATCAATTTTCCGCTCTTACTCGACAATCCAATTCCCAGTGCTGCAAACGATGCCGATCGCTCATCGTGAAAAACATGCAGTCGCAACTCACTTCGGGCAGCAATCGCCAAAGCCATTGGGGTACTTCTCGAGCCCGGTGCAACCACCGCGTGCTCAACCCCGCATCGAATCCACTCGTCCACGAGGGTGGCGCAAAAGGTCGCCGTGATTGCAGAACTACTCGTCATCCCCTCTATCGTGGCACCTATGCGCGTTGAAATCTTCTCTGACGTGGTCTGCCCATGGTGCTACATCGGAAAACGCAGACTGGATACGGCAGTGGCCAACCTCCGGGCCCGCGGGGTTGAGGTCGACCTTGACATCTCCTACAAGCCATATCAGTTAGACCCCACAGCCCCCATTGGGCAGTCAACGCCAGTAGCCGAGGCCTACGCAAAGAAGTTTGGTGGCGCCGAAAAAGCCCAACAGATACTTGCACATGTGACAAACATCGCTTCTCAGGACGGCATCGTCTTCAACATGGACATCGCCCTGCGCGCCAACACTCTGATGGCCCATCGACTTCTTGTCATGGCTCAACGGGATTACGGCAACGAAGTTCAAGCAAAACTCAAAGAGCGAATCATGCAGTCGTACTTCACCGATGGTGATGACATCGCAAATGTAGATGTACTTGCAAAGTGCGCAAGACAAGTTGGCATACCCGAAGACCTAGCAAGACAATTTTTGCTCAGCAACGAGTGCATCGATGATGTGCAGGAGTCGTTGCAGATGGCGGCCGAAAATGGCATTACTGCGGTGCCTACATTTATCTTCAACGATCAGTGGTCTGTGCCTGGTGCGCAAGACGTAGAAATGTTTGAGCGAGTAATTAAACGCCTCAGCGAACGAACAGAGTCATGAGACTCGCGCACGACCAACTGGCCAACCAAAAGGCTGCACAGAAGATCGCGTTGTTACACGGCTTTACACAAACTCGGCGCTCGATGCATGGTCTCATCAGTGAGATGAGTGCTTTGTCAACAGAGTTTTTGGCATTGGCTGTTGATGCACCGCTACATGGCGAGTCGCAGCACATTGCAACAGATGTGTCTGGTGCCGCCGATGCATTGGTCAAAACATGCGGTCAAGCGATCTACCTGGGCTACAGCATGGGTGCTCGCATCTGTCTTCATGCTGCATTTCAACACCCCACAGAAGTTCAAGGTCTCGTTTTGATTAGCAGTACGGCTGGCATCATTGATCCGGCACAACGCGCACATCGACAAGAAGCCGACAATGATCTTGCCGACCACGTTGAACAAGTTGGTACTCAACAGTTCATTGCCGAATGGCTTGCAAAGCCCATGTTTGCATTGCTCCCCGACGACCCACAGGACATCGCCGAGCGCTGCACAAATTCAGCGACATCTCTTGCCACAAGTTTGCGCATGTGCGGCACGGGTACGCAACAAAGTTTGTGGGACACATTGCCAACACTCGCGATGCCTGTACTGCTTATCGCAGGTGCACATGATGAGGCGTTTTGCCAACATGCACGCCGCATGCATGAACTTATTGGCTCAAACGCCACTCTTCGCATCGTTCAAGATGCTGGTCACAGCGTTCATCTTGAGCAGCCACAAACAACAGCACAGATCGTGTACGACTGGCTCGCAACCCTTTAGAGCAACAACCCCAATGACAACAACAACCCAGTTGCCATTTGTGTTTTACCGGTAGTCGCCAACACTGCAATAAGTTCGCGTCCGCTCGCGCCGCTTCGCACTGTCCGAATTGCCGGCACAGCGACTGCGAGACCAAGCAGCCCGACGATTGATCCGCGTCGAGACAACGCGCACAGCACAATCGCTGCGCCGCACGCCACAAACAATAGGTTGTACAAAATCCGAGTTTTCTTGTCCCCCAGTCGCACAGCCAGAGTTACTTTGCTCACTTCGGTATCACCGGGTATGTCCCGCAAATTATTGATCACGAGTAGCGCAACTGCCAAACAACCCACTGCTACAGATGCGTAAACGCACAACAGTGTGATGTGCTGAGTGACAGCAAACATCGTTCCGCACGTGGCAACCAATCCGAAAAACACAAAAACGAAGAGTTCACCAAGTCCCATGTAGCCATAAGGTTTTGGTCCTCCTGTGTACAACCATCCTGCGCCGATACAAGCCACACCAACGACAACCAACCACAACGAAGTTGCAAGCGCGATCAGCAATCCAGCTACTGCCGCTACTCCAAAGGCGATGAAGGCTGCACGCTTCACAACTTCAGGAGCCACAAGACCTGAACCAACTAAGCGCAATGGCCCAACTCGCTTTTCATCAGTGCCACGCACACCATCCGAATAGTCATTTGCATAATTGACGCCAACTTGCAATGCAAGGCTCACCACTAGAGCCAACAGCGCAAACGTCCATCTCTTGGTGCCAGCACCCTCAAATGCTCCAGCACACGCGCTTCCCACCATCACAGGCATAATCGCCGCAGGCAGCGTGCGCAGTCGGGCTCCGAGTATCCATACCTGTACACCAGTTGGTTGCGAATTTGTCATTGCACCAGTGTTCCATGCTTCTCACCAGCAACAGATGACCCTTTAGTCGCTGGCCCTATCCTGTTGTAATGGCTCGTCTCATTGCTCTTGACATGCCTGCCAGCCAAACGTTTGTCGATCTGGTGCAGCGCGCGTGGTCTGATGGCAACGCCATTTTGCCCATTGATCAACGTCTACGACCAGCTGGCAAAAAGATGCTTATGGACACAATGGCTCCCTCAGAAATCATCGATGCCAGTTTCACTGCTTCGACATTGCCAAATGGTCGTCCGATGCAGGACGGTGACGCTCTTGTTATCGCATCGAGCGGCTCAACAGGCTCTCCAAAGGGCATCATCCACACTCATTCGTCACTACTCGCTGGCGCACAGGCAAGTGCCGCGCGGCTGCAACTCACCTCAGATGATCACTGGCTTGTCTGCATTCCCGTTTCCCACGTTGGTGGTTTTTCGGTCATAGCTCGCGCCCTGCACACAAGCGCAGCACTCACTCTTCATCCGGCCTTTGATGCGGTAGCCGTACAAGAAGCAGCAAGAAATGGAGCAACTCATACTTCTCTAGTGGCAACTGCACTTTCACGCATTGACACTTCCCTATTCAAAAGCATCTTGCTTGGTGGAAGCAGTGCTCCCGCCAATTTGTCGAGCAATGTGATCACAACGTATGGAATGACCGAAACTGGCGGTGGCGTTGTGTACAACGGACAGCCACTCGAAAATGTCGAAGTCAAAATTGTGAAGGGCGAAATACTTCTACGTTGTCCAATGCTGATGCGCGCATATTGCGATGATCAAACCATTCCAACAGAAGATGGCTGGTATGCAACTAGTGATATGGGTGAGATTGATGAAAACGGCAAACTTTCAGTTCATGGCAGACGAAGTGACATGATCATTACTGGAGGCGAGAATGTTTGGCCGTCTGTGGTTGAACATTCAATGAGTTCCCACCCAATGATTGATCAGGTTGTTGTACGCGGCACGCCAGATACAACATGGGGCCAGCGAGTTGTTGCCTATGTAGTGCTCAATGATTCGGCTCAGACATCAGATGCATCGTTATTGTCCGATTTGCGCGATCACGTCAAGCAGAGCCTCCCTGCTTTTTACGCACCGCAACAGATAGTTGTTCTCGCCGAGATTCCACGAACGAGTCTCGGCAAGGTTGACTTGCAAGCGTTACCATCTGCCTAATGTCGCGCACAACAGAACGTTTGCCGTCTAACTATTGGCGCCAATTTTTTGCAACTTCTATCTCAAATGTGGGTGACGGAATGGAGCATGCTGCGGCTCCGCTACTAGCACTCTCTCTCACAAATGATCCCCGCCTGATCGCGGGTGTCTCGTTTGCTACAGGATTACCTTGGTTGGTGCTCACACTTCCTGCGGGTGTTTACATTGACAGGTTTAATCGAAAGCACCTGATGGTCGCCGTGAATGCAATACGAACAGTGCTGTATTCAATCATTGCCTACAGCGCTTGGCAAGGTTCACTCACCATCTGGTCATTTATGATCATTCTGCTTGGGGTTGGTTGCTGTGAGGTAATTTTTGACATGTCAGCACAGGCATTTTTGCCCGCCATAGTTCCCCCTGAATTGCTTGAGAAAGCAAACGGTCGCCTCTACACAGCAGAAGTAATTGCTAATAGCTTCGTCGGACTTCCACTTGGTGCTTGGGCATTTGTTGCCGCAGTTGGTGTTCCATTTGGAGCCAACGCGGCATCATTTGCCCTGGCTGCAGTGCTGGTTTCGACAATTAAGTTGCCCTCAACAGGTCATCCGGCTGCACCGATGCAACGACAATCTTTCAAAGCCGACTTGGTTGAAGGAATCAAATGGCTATGGGCAAACAAGCTCATTCGCACACTTGCAATCATGCTCGGTATCACCAACATGGCAACGATGTTTGGCGATGCAATTTTTGTTAAATACGCGGCCGACGAACTCGGCGTAACCGGTCGGGGTTATGGATTGCTTCTGTCGCTGATGGCCATCGGTTCAATAGTTGGCGGGTTCGTTGGAGACCGCATCGCCAAGCGTCTAGGTGCTCCACTTGCGATGGTCGCATCGTTCGCTGTGTTCAGCACAGTTGGTCTTGTTTACTACTTCATGCCGCACATTTGGTCTGTGGCAATTGCCGTTTCAGTTATGGGGCTCGCAGGAACCACGTGGAATATTGTTACCGTTTCACTTCGTCAGCGAATTATCCCAGCAGAGCTTTTTGGACGCGTAAACAGCGTCTATCGACTCATAGGAACTGGATCAATCTCCCTTGGCGCACTGATTGGTGGGCAAATTGCTTACAGCAGTGGGCTACGTTCACCATATCTTGCATCAGTTTTCGTAGGTTGTATTGCCCTCGCCATAGGAGGACCAATTCTTTATCGTTTGGCGAGCAACTACATACCGCCGGAAGATACCCCTGCGCCACCGTCGATCAAATAAGTTTCGCCGGTCATCCAACTTGCAAGATCCGATGCCAAAAAGGTCGCAAGGTTTGCAATGTCTTGAGGCACTCCTAGTCGCTTTGTGGGCAGACGCTTGGCAAGCGCATCGCCATAATTGTCAACCAACATCTGCGCAAAGTCAGTTTGCACTAATCCTGGCGCGATACCAACAACCCGAGTGAGGCCAAGTTCGCCAGCGAGTTGCTTTGTCAAATGGATAAGCGCTGCCTTTGTCAGGTTGTACACACCGAGGTTTCCTTCGGCACGCAACCCCCCAACAGATGCAATGTTGATGATAACTCCAGGGTGATCAATCATCCATGCTTCCCAAACTGCCTGACACCAAAACAATGGTCCACGCAGGTTGACCTGAAATGTTTTGTCATACCGTGCGGGATCAATGCCCAATGTTGGGCCTGCATACGGATTAGTTGCTGCATTATTAACAAAGATGTCGATCTTGCCAAACTTTTTGATCGTCGCTGCAACACATGCCTGCGCTGTTTCAATGTCGCCTGCGTTGCCAGCAAAAATTGCTGTGTCTCCACCGATCTCATCGGCAGCCGCTCGGAGTGCGTCTTCCTTGCGCGACATCAGCATCACTTTGGCGCCAGCCTCTACATACGACTTGGCTATTGCTTTGCCAATACCGCGCGACGCACCCGTAACCAGCGCAACTTTGCCTTCTAGTGATATTTCCATGACGGCGACAATAGCCGTCATTCAGTAATTGTGCTGACCCGCACCTTCTGCACTCGTCGTCCGTCCAACTCTTCGGTCGAAAACTTCCATCCCTGGTGCTCGACTGAGTCTCCTACAGCAGGCACACGTCCGAGCATTCCGAAGATAAAACCGCCAATTGTGTCGTATTCCGTTTCAGGGATATTCGTGGAGATCTCATCGTTCAAGCGACCAATTGACATCGATCCGTCTACAAGCAAGTCGCCATTGGGCAACAACCTCAACGAATCGTCCTCTTCGTCGTGTTCATCCACAATCTCGCCCACTAGTTCTTCCAAACAGTCTTCCAATGTTGCAAGCCCGGTCACGGTGCCATATTCGTCGGCGACGATCACCATGTGAAACTTCTTCGCTTGCATTCCGCGCATCAAGTCTGCAACAAGTTTTGTCTCTGGCACCACCTCGACTGTGCGCACCAAATCGCGCAAAATATTCGTCCCTTTGCCCGAACGCTCTGCTATCACCAAATCTTTTACATACACAATGCCAACAACATCATCCACGTCATCGTCGTCTTTTCTAAACACCGGCAGACGACTAAATCCTTCAACAACCGCCTTGTCAAGTGCCGCAGTCACGGTCATATCGTCGTCGAGAAACACCACGTCATGTCGTGGCACCATGATTTCGCGCACCATCGTGTCGCCAAACTCAATAACAGATTCAATGAGCTCGCGCTCTTCGTGCTCGATCACACTGTCATGAGCGGCTGCCTCAACAATCCCCAAAAATTCCTGCTCGCCGATGAATGGTCCTTGTGCAAGACC
>WLKU01000044.1 GCA_009701105.1 Actinomycetota bacterium
GCACTCGTACAGCAAGTATTTGCGGCGCATTCTTGGCGTTGCATGATGCGATCACTCGTGTGCAGCAAAACGGTGGTATTACCGCAAACCCATTGCATTCTTTATGCGCAGCGATCAGCGTTGGTATTCACAACGGCACACCGATCATTGACTTGCCTTACGAAGAAGACTCCACGGCCGAAGTCGACATGAATGTCGTGATGCTGCAGCCAATTGGTGGTGGCGAAGCAACGTTTGTTGAGGTTCAAGGCACCGCTGAAGGTAAAGCGTTCAGCCGAAGCGAACTTGACGTGTTGCTCGGGCTTGCTTCAGACGGAATCGGACAAATCTTTAACATGCAGCGTGAAGTCATCTCCGTGCCACCAAGCAAGCGCGCACTGGGGAGATAATCATGCTGCGCGTTGCGTGCGCGTCGGCAAACCCACACAAAGTTGCAGAGATCATTGACTTGATGGGTGGTGTGGTTGATCTTGTGCCACGACCCCAAGATTTGGCAGATGTAGTGGAAGATGCCGACACGCTTGAAGGAAATGCTCGGCTCAAAGCAGTTGCGGTGTGTGCTGCAACTGGACTGCCAGCGCTTGCCGATGACACTGGGCTCGAAGTAGATGCGCTGGATGGTGCACCAGGCGTGATTACCGCTCGGTTTGCCGGTGTGGGAGCAACCGATGCACAGAATCGACAAAAGATATTGGTGGAGTTGGACGGACAAGCTAACGATCAACGAACTGCGCGTTTTCGAACAGTGGCGTTACTTCGATTTGCTGATGGTCGCGAGATTGTTGCGCATGGAGTTTGCGAAGGCGTTATAGCAATGCAGGAGATTGGGGAGCGAGGTTTCGGTTACGACTCGCTGTTCATTCCGAAAGATGGTGATGGTCGCACATTTGCCCAAATGACCATTGACGAAAAACATGAACTGTCACATCGTGGCAGAGCTTTTCGTGCTCTTGCAGAAATGCTGTAGTCACTCACCAACCACGAAGGTCGATTGCCCACTGGTCGATTACTGCATCTCCACGGACAATCCATGCAATGTCGTGCATTGCGAGCGTTGGGTCAATGTGCGCGGGCGTGACACGGATTCGGGATCCAACCTTTGGTGAATCCCCAGTTGATGTTGCAAATGTGATGTGCTCGTCCGAGCAAAACCAAACGGACTGATTTTCGATCGAAGGATTGCCATGATCCATGCCGAGCGACTTGAGGCCGACATCGGCCACCGACCAACTTGAACCAGATGAGATGACAGTGCCAACGACCCACACAGCTTGTTCGAAAGGCAAGTTGAGCTGTGAGTACTGAGTGTCCATGAGTGAATATGAGCCAGCTTGTATTTCAGTGACACCTGTGTTCTCGTGCAGGTCGTAGGTTCCCGTGCCGCCGGCAGAGATGATTTCTCCGCCAACATCCTTTGCCGCATGTTGTAGCAACAGCATTGATTCGGCAACTTTCGCTAGTCGGTCATTCTTGTCTGCCACCATCATCAGGTGTCCCTCGTAGCCCATAACGCCACGCACGTTGAGTCCACGCTTGCGTGCAGTATCTGCAAGTGCGCCAGCAAGATTTGGCAGCACACCGCAACGTGGAAGGCCGACGTTGACATCGATCAACACATTGCGGATGCCGGCTTTGGCAGCAGCATCAAGCGTTGCATCGGAATCAATTGCGACCGTGATCATTGATGAGTCTTGCAACTTGGCCATTGCGCTCAGTCGGGCAGCATCGAGTGTTTCGTTTGCTAAAAGCAAATCAGTACCGAGTCCTGCATGTGCCATGCCGATCATCTCGCGTGGAGTCGCGCAAGTGAATGACAAATGTCCAGACTCAACTTGCAGCTTTGCAAGCGAGGTGCATTTGGTCGCCTTCATATGAGGCCGCAGTTGGGCCCCAGGGTGGATGCGCGACATGGTTGCGATATTGCGTTGCAGTACATCAAAATCGATAATCACTGCAGGCGTGGGCAACTCTTGAACCGACGCAGGTAAGCCTGCTGAATCTGAATAAGAGAGATGAGTATTAATAGTGCCGACGGAGAGACTCGAACTCTCACTGGCGGCGTCCTAAGCGCCGTGCCTCTGCCATTGGGCTACGTCGGCCAACGCCCACAAGGTTAGTGGTCACTGCGTGAGGTATTGCCCCAAAATTTGACAGAATGTAAAGCGTGAACTCAACAACTGCAATAGCTCAAGACTCAAACGCCCTGATCAGCCAGCTCGGTTTGGCCGACTCTGTCGTCGATGCCGATGCAGTCAATGAGAGTGTCCGCAAGTGTGCAGCAAACAATGTGGTTCTACCAACATTTGCGCAACTCGCAAACCCTGCATTGATTGCATCAGATGTTGCGAAGGGTGTTGACAAGAACGCCCCAGATGCTCGCAACCTTTTCAGAGTCCATTGGTTTAACGACATGCAAGGCAATCGAGTCAACGTGCCCGATCATGTGGTCTTGCCAAAATCACTCACGGGTATTGATAGCCCGATCGTGGTGATGTTTGGTGATCGTTTTCCGATGATCACTGCACACAAAGTGCTAGCTGCGTATTCGTGCCTAGCGCCCCGAGTTATCACCGGTCAGTTCAATCCAACAACACAACGGGCGGTTTGGCCATCAACCGGCAACTATGCGCGCGGTGGAGTAGCGATTAGTCGAATCACTGGCGCACGAGGTGTTGCTGTGTTGCCGGCCGGCATGTCACAGGAGCGTTTTGATTGGCTCGACAAATGGACGAGCGACCCGAGCGACATCATTCGCACGCCGGGCACAGAGAGCAACGTAAAAGAAATTTATGACGCATGTAATGAAATGAAGCGTGATCCACAAAATTTCATTTTCAATCAGTTCTGCGAGTTCGGAAATTATCTCGGCCACTTTGAAGTAACCGGACAAGCACTAGCAAGTGTTTACCAACACGTTGCAAAGTCGATGAATAATCCAAATCTGCGACTCGCAGCATTCACGTCGGCAACAGGTTCTGCAGGCACCATCGGCGCAGGCGACAGATTAAAAGAAATGTTTGGCACCAAAATTGTCGCTGTCGAGGCTCTCGAATGTCCGACAATGCTTGAGAACGGTTTTGGCGAGCACAACATTCAAGGAATTGGTGACAAACACATTCCGCTCATTCACAACGTGATGAACACCGACGTGATTGCGGCTGTGTCCGACCGCGCTACCGATGAGCTCGACGTGTTATTCAACACTCAGGCTGGATGTGACTATCTCGTCAATCGCAAACATGTGCCGAAAGAAATTGTTGACACGTTGCAACATTTTGGTTTTTCAGCAATCTGCAATGTTATTGCCGCAATCAAGACGGCAAAATTACTTGGTCTTGGCGTCGATGATGTGTTGATCACGATTGCAACAGACGGTGCGGACTTGTATCCGAGCGAGCGTGTCAAGACAATGGCGCGTCGATTCAACAACAAGTTTGGTGAAGTTGAAGCAGCCGAGATTTTTGCTGAGCACTTAGGCACCGTGACCACTGAATCGATGATTGATTGCACCGAACAAGATCGCAACCGCATTTTCAACCTTGGCTATTACACGTGGGTGGAGCAGCAAGGAACTCCACTTTCAGTGTTCGAAGCCCGAAGGTCACAAACATTCTGGCGTAATTTGCGTCGCTATGTTCCGGTGTGGGATTCACTGATTGATGAGTTCAACTCACGAGTAGCGAAAGCAAAATAGTCGCAGTCACGCGATAATTGCATCATGTCGGTTGGGTCGGTATTGGCTGCGAACGCAACAGGGTGGAAGTGTGCGGCGTGTGGTCACCGTGTTTCGGTAGAGCAGCCATTGTCGTGGCGTTGTCCAAACTCATCGGATAGCGATCGACATCATGTCTTGTTGTTGGAGCAGCCCATTGCGCCACTGAGATCAACAGGTGATGCCAATCCATATGTCGCTTTCAGAAAATATCTTGCATGGGACGCCTTTGCTGCATCGCTCGGGTTGAACGATGAACAGCGTGAAGCGATAATCCGTCGAACTGATGAGGCAGTTGCGCGTGTTGCAGGGACAGGTTTTCGTACGACACCGTTTGCTCGCAATGATGCCTTGTCGGATGAGCTGGGTTTTACAAAAAACGGTGGCATCTGGATTAAAGACGAAACAAACAATGTTGCTGGTTCGCACAAAGCCCGCCACCTGTTTGGTGAGTTGCTACATCTTGTCGTCGCGCAAGAAGCCGGTGTAGCGCCGTGGAAGCGAGATGCAGATCGACCACAGCTCGCGATCTCGTCATGCGGCAATGCTGCATTTGCTGCTGCAACATTGGCCAAAGCGGTCAACTGGCCGATCTTGGTATTTGTACCCGAAAATGCTGCGAGTGAACTCACTGATTTATTGCTGAGCGTTGATGCTTTGATCGTTCGTTGTCCTCGACTTGAAAGTGATCCACCTGGCGATCCGTGCGTTCATAAATTTCGTGAAGCAGTCGCCAAAGGTGCTATTCCGTTCGGAGTTCAAGGAACAGAAAATGCTTGGTGTCTTGACGGGGGACGAACGATTGGGTGGGAGATCGCCGAGGCACAAGAACACGTCAGTGGTCCACCGATTGATCGAATTTTTATTCAGGTTGGTGGAGGTGCGTTTGCGGCTTGTGCGGCTTCCGGCTTATTTGCTGGAGGTCTCCGTCCACTTCTACACAGTGTGCAAACCGAGAGTTGTGCGCCATTAGCAAGAGCATGGAATGCTGCATCAGCCTCGGGCGGAGCGCGCAATGCTGGCGCTCGCTGGAACGAATGCATGTGGCCGTGGGAGAACCCAACCGACTCCCTTGCCGATGGAATCTTGGACGACGAAACCTACGACTGGGTGCAGGTGTGCAACGCCATGTCGGAAAGCGGTGGGTCACCAGTCGTTGCATCTGAACAACACGTTGTCGACGCCTATGCATTGGCGCACCGTGTGACGTCTATCAATGTGAGCCCAACCGGCACGGCAGGCTTGGCTGGATTACTGGCAATGCGCGATCAAATTGCCAATGACGAACGAATTGTTGTTGTCTTTAGTGGCGTACGACGCAGCTTTATGCCACTACCGAAGTAGTAGTCTGTTCGCCATGACGTTCAATAATTCCCTTGATGTACCTTTCCAACCTGCAGTTGGCCTCGAAGGTGGACCAGAATCCCAAAACAACATTTTCCTTCGACTGCTCAAGAGCCGTGTAATCATGCTCGGCAGCGATGTCAACGATGATGTTGCAAACCAAATCTGTGCACAGTTGTTGTTTCTTGAAGGCGAAGATCCAAAAGCTGATGTCTGGTTGTATGTCAATAGCCCCGGTGGTTCGATCACCGCAGGTATGGCCATTTATGACACCATGCAGTTCATTAGTTGCGACGTCGCGACGGTGTGCTTGGGACTTGCTGCATCAATGGGGCAGTTCTTGCTCACCGCTGGCACTGCAGGCAAGCGCTACACGTTGCCAAACGCTCGAATCATGATGCACCAACCGCTCGCAGGTTTGCGTGGTCAGGCCTCAGACATTGCAATTCAGGCCGAGCAATTGGCTTTCACCAAGCACCGCATGGCCGAGCTCACTGCACACCACTCTGGCCAGGCAATCGAGCAGATTCAAAAAGATTCAGAACGCGATCGCTGGTTTACTCCTGAGAAGGCAAAAGAGTACGGCCTTGTTGACAAAGTGATTGTCAAGCGCGGAGAGATTCGCTAACTACAGCGTTTGCAAGTTGCTGTTTGTTATGGCAGCGTTGTTGCGACTTGCGTTGTTGCAACGTCAATAGCCGGGGCATCAGTAGTCGCAACTTCGGGTGCAGGAGCCTGCACCACTGGTAATCCGGTCGAGATGTCAACACCGCATGTTGCGAGCACCCATGTTGATGCAGCCGCTGCACTCTTTTCAGAGGCATAAGACAAATCAACAACTTCTTGCACGCTCGCGGGGTCGGACGCTTTAATTTGTGATGCTTTTTCCATGAGCAACGTGAGTGCATCCCAGTCGGCTTCAACTTGTAGCGGTGCAACTTTTTGCAAGTTCTTGTAATGCTCGACCGTTGACTTAATCAGCTCTGGTGTGGCTGGCTGTTCGGCGATACCCGGCATTTCGAGCGCCAATTGACGACAAAAGTTGGTGGCGGTTCGTTCGGGGGATGCACAGCCAAGCAAACCAATCAGAATCAATGCTCCCAATAGCACCGAGCCTGGACGGAGGTGCTGAGAAACTCGCCCAAAAATCATCTTTCTAGTATCTCACGCCAAGTTGTCCAGATCTTGCGTTCTCGAAATCTTGCGTTGTCGCAACACATTGGTGTGTCGCGCCGTACACATGGACGATCATGGCCTTTTCTTCGGTTCGTTCATCAACATTGTTGGGGGTTCAAGGCAAGGCGGTTGATGTCGAGATTCACGTCGGCATGGGGCTGCCTGGCTTCACCATTGTTGGTCAACCAGACGAAGCATGTCGAGAGTCGCGCGACCGAGTGCGTGCTGCTCTGTTGTCGTGCGACTTGCCATGGCCAAATCGGCGCATCACTGTAAACCTCGCCACCAGTGTGCACGAACGCAAGGGTGGTGCCGGTCTGGATGTAGCGATCGCTATTGGATTACTGATTGTGCAAGACGTATTGCCCAACGAAATTGCTGAACGATATGCGTTCATAGCCGAACTTGGTCTGGATGGCACATTGCGACCCGTTGCAGGTGTTGTGCCTCTTGTTGCTGCAATCGATGACCGCATTGTTGTGGTGGCAAATGAATGTGAACGCGAAGCACGAATTGCGGCTCGAGATGAAGTTGTGTGTGCGCAAACACTCGCGCACTTGGTCAAATGCCTTACGGGCGAGGCTGCATGGATATCTTCACCAACTCGCACACAAGTCCGAACAATTATCAACGCTGCACCACCGATTGTTGATATGAAAGATGTGCGTGGTCAGTTTGCAGCACGTCAAGCACTCGAGATTGCTGCTGCGGGGGCACATCATCTGTTGTTCGTTGGTCCACCAGGTGCCGGAAAGTCGATGCTCGCGCAACGCATCAGTGGCATTCTTCCTGTCCTTACAGATGAAGAAGCAGTGGCGACCACCATTGTTCACTCAGCAGCACAAGTGACTCTGCCGCAAAGCGGCATCATCACGTTGCCTCCGTTTCGTGCACCGCACCATTCCACTTCGCTTGTGGCGATGGTGGGAGGTGGTTCGTCTTCGATGCGACCAGGAGAGATCTCGCTTGCCACAAACGGTGTGTTGTTCTTGGACGAGTTGGGCGAGTTTGCCCCAACGGTGTTGGACGCATTGCGCCAACCGCTCGAAGACGGAGTGGTGCGTTTGGCGCGTGCAAAGTCGAGCATCACAATGCCCGCCAAGTTTTTGTTGATTGCGGCAACCAATCCGTGTCCGTGTGGTGAGGGCATGCCGGGTGTGTGCGTGTGCGATGACAGCGCCAAGAAGCGTTACTTGCGTCGATTTTCCGGACCATTGTTGGACAGATTCGATTTGCGAGTCGCAGTGAGTCGACCCCATGTAGACGAATTGCTTGCCGATACTCCCGCAGAGTCGTCGGCGGCAATAGCCAAACGTATTTTGCGTGTGCGAGAGATGGCAATGCTGCGCAGCGGTTGTTTAAATTCAGACTTGTCTCCCGACATGCTCGATACTTATGCGCCGCTCACCGCGGCAGCCGCGGCGCTGTTGCGCTATCACTTGGAACGAGGACGTTTGTCTGGTCGTGGATATCACCGAATTCGACGTGTAGCTCGCACTATTGCCGACTTACAAACAGCCGTCGATCGCAGTAGTGACCACAGTGTCGATCAAGTCGACGAAGCACACGTTGCTACTGCGCTTGCACTGCGTGTTGGTGTTCATCCGCAACTGAGTGGAGACAAGTTATGAATGACGAATGTGTTTTTGCTGCCGCGTTGAGTGCGGTGCCACGACTTGGCACACGTCGGCTCTCGGCAATGCTGGCGGTGCAGTCACCCTCAAAAGCAATGGAGATGCTTGGGCGAGAGGCACCAGGTGTTCAAGAGATTGCGGCGATGAAGCGAAAACTTGAGGATGGAGAAATGTCGGTGTCATATGTTGGTGCGCACGATTACCCAGCATTGTTGCTCGACGATGTTGCTCGGCCATCCGTGTTGTTTTACCGCGGTGATCTGAACGTGTTGCAACAGCGTCGGGTTGGCATTGTTGGCACACGGTCGGCAACTGCGGCTGGCCGTTATATGGCATCGCACTTGGCATACGATCTGTCGGAGCAGGGGGTTGCGATTGTCTCGGGTCTTGCGCGCGGAATTGATGCGTGGGCCCACAAGGGAGTGTTGCTTGCACTTGATCGCGATAACAAGAGTCATGACAGCAAAATTTCGGCACGCGACTCACATTGTGGCCAAGCGATAGCAATTGTGGCATCGGGTCTCGATGTGACATACCCAAAAGAAAACACAGAGTTGTGGAAGTTTGTTGCGGAGAATGGACTGCTTGTCAGTGAGTCACCGCCCGGCACCATGCCCGAGGCATTTCGGTTTCCGTTACGCAACCGCATTCTTGCGGCATTGTCTGAAGTACTTGTCGTAATCGAGTCGCATGCGAAAGGCGGATCAATGATCACTGTGGAAGAAGCACAGCGCAGAGACATCACGGTGATGGCGGTACCTGGTTCGCCGCGAGCGCTCTCGTCGGCCGGCACCAACTTGTTGTTGCAGCAAGGTTGCGCCCCAGTGGTTGACGCAACAGATGTGATGGTCGCGCTTGGCTTAGACAACCGACGCAATCATCCACAAGTGTTCGACTCGCGTCGCACTCCAAGTGCGCAAGATCAGGAATTGATTTCGCACATGCGAGGAGAGGCGGTCACACTTGATCAATTACTGATGCGCACAAGCACCGATCTTGTGCAAACGGCACTTGCTCTTGGTCGGCTCGAGTCGGAGGGTTGGGTCGTCAACAACGCAGGATGGTGGGAGGTGCTCGGTCGGGGCTGCTAACAGGGGTACGGTTTTATTGATGGCAGCTACCGATAAGTGGAACATTGAGGGGTTCGCGACTTCGCTTACGGCCGCCTCCGACAACACGGTGTCTGCGTATGTCAGTGACGTTTCGTTGTTTTCGCAATGGGTGGAACGCCAACAAATAGTTTCACCAAAAGAAGTAACAAAAGATGTGGTTCGTCAATACATAAGTTTTTTGACAACAATGAAACACGCCAAACGCAGTGTGAGTCGAAAACTTGCAGCATTGCGGAGATATTTTGCGTGGCTTGTTCGAGACGGAAAAATCAAGATAGACCCAACACTCGGCGTGCGTTCGCCAAGCGATGCCGGACGTCTGCCAAAGGTGTTGACCAACGAACAACTCGGTGCATTATTGGAAACTAGTAATGCCGAAGAACCCGAATGGAAGACTCTGCGCGATACCGCAGTGATCGAGATGTTGTATGGCAGCGGCTTACGAGTGAGCGAACTCTGCGCGCTTGATATCGACAGCATTAATGCAAAATCGAATGCAGTCACGGTGATGGGTAAGGGGTCCAAGGAGCGACGTGTGCCGGTGAGCGAACCAACAATCGACGCCATCAAATTGTGGATGAAGGCTCGTCGCGAGGTGGTCGTAGATGGTGATCCAAAATCTGATGTTGTTGCGCTGTTCGTGAATAGTCGAGGCAAGCGACTCGGTACTCGCGATGTGCGCCGCATATTGGATGCACGTTCGCTTGCGCCAACACACCCACACGCACTTCGTCATACATTTGCCACGCACCTGCTCGACAACGGGGCAGATCTGAGGGCAGTGCAGGAGTTGTTGGGTCACAGCGATGTTGCGACAACTCAGCGTTATACCCACGTCAGTAAAGAGCGGCTCAAGTCGGTATACGGGGTCAGTCACCCGCGGGCATAATTGGAGGGCATGAATGCTCTGCCCGTCCGTCTCACTGTTGA
>WLKU01000045.1 GCA_009701105.1 Actinomycetota bacterium
ATCTCGACAGTGAAGCGGTGCAGGTCGATGGTGATCTCGGCTGTTGAATCGTTTTCAATGACTGCCCAAATGCGGTTGACGGTTGGCTCCGACAGAACGATCGGCAACAATCCATTCTTTGTGCAGTTGTTGCGGAAGATGTCGCTGAAGCTTGGGGCAATGACGGCATCGAATCCGCCTTGTTGCAGCGCCCACACGGCATGTTCGCGTGATGAGCCAACGCCAAAGCTAGGGCCAGCAACTAAAACTGATGCGCCGACGTAACGCTCATCGTTTAATACAAAGTTGCGATCATCGCGCCACGTAGAGAACAAACCTTTTTCGAAACCCGTGCGCTCGACGCGCTTGAGCCACTCTGCAGGAATGATCTGATCGGTGTCGACGTCTGAACGCTTGAGGGGAACTCCACGTCCGCTGATGATGCTTACTTTTTTCATGACTCGATGCTCATTTCAAATCTGCTGGAGTAGCGAAGTGGCCGGCGATTGCAGTGGCCGCAGCAATTTGTGGTGAAACAAGATGCGTGCGTCCGCCGCGACCCTGACGGCCTTCGAAGTTGCGGTTAGAAGTAGAAGCGCTGCGCTCGTTTTGTGCAAGCTTGTCTGGGTTCATTGCCAAGCACATTGAGCAACCAGGCTCGCGCCAGTCAACACCTGCTGCGATGAAGATCTTGTCGAGACCCTCGGCCTCGGCCTGCTTTTTGACTTGATGACTACCTGGCACAACCATCACGCGCTTGACGGTGACGGTGCGGCCTTGAAATACCGCAGCAGCAGCACGCAAGTCTTCGATGCGACTGTTGGTGCACGAACCGATGAACACGGTGTCGACAGTGATGTCGCGAATAGGTGTGCCGGCAGTGAGACCCATATAGGTGAGTGCGCGTGCAACGGTGTCGCGTGCGGTTGCATCGGCGTAGTCGTCTGGGTTTGGAATGCGGTCATCGATGCCGAGTACCTGAGCAGGGTTGGTGCCCCACGTGATTTGCGGCTTGATGGTTGCTGCATCAATAACGACTTCTTTATCCCATGCAGCACCTTCGTCGGAGACGAGTGTGCGCCACTCGGCAACTGCTTGATCCCAAGCCGCACCCGCTGGTGCGTACTCGCGACCCTTCAGATACTCAAAAGTTATTTCGTCAGGTGCAATGAGACCAGCCTTGGCGCCGGCTTCGATCGACATGTTGCACACCGTCATGCGACCTTCCATTGATAGCGAACGAATTGCAGACCCGCGATATTCGATGACGTGGCCAATGCCGCCACCCGTGCCGATTTGGCCAATGATTGCCAAGATCACATCTTTTGCAGTGACGCCCGGTGTGAGCGTGCCTTCAACTGTGACGCTCATCCACTTTGGACGAGTTTGCGGAAGTGTTTGTGTGGCAAGCACATGCTCGACTTCGCTTGTGCCGATGCCAAATGCAAGTGCGCCGAATGCACCGTGCGTTGCAGTGTGGCTGTCGCCGCACACGATGGTCATGCCAGGAAGCGTGCGACCTTGCTCGGGCCCGATGACGTGCACGATGCCTTGTTTCTCGTGGCCCATTGGATAGAGCGTGATGCCAAACTCTTTGGCGTTAGCGCGCATGACATCAATTTGTTTTGCCGAGATCGGATCAGCAATTGGCAAGTGGATGTCTTTGGTTGGCACGTTGTGATCTTCGGTCGCAACCGTGAGATCGGGACGACGAACTTTGCGATTGTTGATGCGTAGTCCGTCAAATGCTTGCGGGCTTGTCACTTCGTGAACGAGGTGTAAATCGATATACAACAACTCGGCGTCGCCAGGAGCGTTGTTGACCATGTGATGGTCCCACACTTTTTGCGGCAAGGTCAGTGGGCGCGTGGTCGGATTTGCCATTCCTCTATTCTGCCGTGATTTATACAAAAAATCACCGTTGCACTGCACTTGGTGCTGCCTCACGTACACATCGGGGTATGACAAAACACACGAATACACCAGTAGCCCTAGCCACCTGCGTCGAACAGAGCCTGCATATGTCGCTCGACGGATTTGATTTGAAGCGCGCCCGCCTCTATGGCATCAGCGTGGTGGATGCAGGAGGAGTAGACCGTCTAGAAGACGGCGCTTTGCGAATCACATTTCTTGCCGAGCATGGCGATGTATATGAATTGATTGATGCACCGACAAGTGCAATCGTTCGAATGTTTGATGCCGCAGTGGTGTTGACCTGCGGATGGGCGGCGCCGATTGATCGCAGTGATCAATGTCATGACGATGACGATGACGATGATGATGCAAGTGAAAAAGTTCCACCAAGTCAGCACCCACAACGTCGTCGAGTACGACTCGTGGTGGTGGTTGGAGACCAGGGCGTGGGATCGGTATTGCGATTTGCTGATACGCCCAAAGAGATTGTGACCGATGCTGGGTCTGCGCGCGGAAGTCTGGCAGATGCAGTGAACAACCTGTGGTTTGATAGCCCCGTGCACGTGGCGCGATCTAGTAGCTAAAACTAATAGGTAGTTGATCTGCCGATAACTTGAAGGTGTGAGTACATGGGCGCAAGAGGTGCGACAACTTGCCAAAGATCGAGACGCCGTTATCTTGGCGCACAACTATCAGTTGCCAGAAATACAAGATGTAGCCGACCATGTAGGTGACTCGCTTGCTCTCTCGCGCATTGCAGCGCAGGTAAAAGAATCAACAATTATTTTTTGCGGCGTGCACTTCATGGCCGAGACCGCCAAAATCTTGAGCTACGACAAGACCGTGATTATTCCTGATGCACGAGCAGGTTGCTCGCTTGCCGACACCATCAACGCCGAACAGTTGCGCACGTGGAAGGCCGAGCATCCTGGCGCAGTAGTGGTGAGCTACGTCAACACGACAGCAGCAGTGAAGGCCGAGACAGATATTTGTTGCACGTCATCAAATGCTGTTGAAGTGGTGCAGTCGATAGACCCAAATACAGAAATCTTGTTTTGCCCAGATCAATTTTTGGGAGCACACGCGCAACACATGACCGGTCGCACCAACATGCACATCTGGATGGGTGAGTGTCACGTGCATGCAGGTATTAATGGTCAAGACTTGAAAGCGATGGTTGCTGCAGAGCCAGAAGCAGAATTGTTTATACATCCAGAATGTGGATGCGCAACATCGGCCATGTATCTGGCCTCGAGTGGAGTGGTGCCCAAAGAGCGCACCAAAATATTGTCGACGTCGGGGATGATTACCGCTGCCAAGGAGACTCGCGCCGCAAAAGTTTTGGTAGCAACCGAAACGGGAATGTTGCATCAATTGCGCAAAGCCAACCCACTTGTGATCTTTGAACCTGTTAATCGTGCGGCAGTGTGCAAATACATGAAAATGAATACTCCAGAGAAACTGTTGGAGGCATTGCGCACAGGTAGGGATGAAGTGACAGTGCCGCAAGAGATTGCCGATAGAGCGCGACTCTCGGTCGAGCGCATGATTGCGATAGGAACACCGTCAAGGACAAAGGAATAGCAATAGTCGTGACGATGCGCGATGTTTCATTACCCGCAGCATTGAGTGCGCCGTCTGTGTCGTGGACGAGAGACACCGATGTGGTGGTGCTTGGCTCTGGTGCCGCCGGTTTGGCTGCGGCACTTGCTGCTCGGCCGGTGCGCGACGTGTTGATCGTTACCAAAGACACGCTTGATGCAGGCTCGACAGCTTGGGCACAGGGTGGACTAGCCGCTGTATTCGACCCAGCCGACACGTTTGCCGAACACGTGCGTGACACATTGGATGCAGGTGGCGGATTGTGTGACGAGAATGCAGTGAGTTCATTGGTGCGCGATGCGCCAACAGCAATTGACTATTTGGAAAAGATGGGTGCCGCTTTTGATCCGGGTGCAGATGGATCGCGTGCTCTCACGCGCGAAGGTGGACACTCGAGGTCGCGCATTGTGCACGCAGGCGGCGATCAGTCGGGTGCCGAGATTCAGCGAACGCTTGACGAAAACGCAATTAATGCTGGTGTGGAAGTTTTGGAAAATGCATTTGCTCTCGACTTGGTGTTTGGGCCAAACCTTGCGTCGGGCAAGCGTCAAGTCGCTGGCATACGTATTGCGATGCTCAATAGCGACGGCACAGTTGCAAGTGTTGGTGTGGTCACTGCGCGTGCGATCGTGATTGCAACAGGTGGCTATGGCCAGGTTTTTGCAAGCACATCAAACCCACCTGCGGTAACTGGCGATGGTCACGCACTTGCACTGCGTGCAGGACTCACGTTGCGCGATCTGGAATTTGTGCAGTTTCATCCAACGGTGTTGTGGCAAGAAGTTGGCTCGACGATCCAACAGGTCTTGATCTCGGAAGCGGTGCGTGGCGAAGGTGCCGTGTTGTTTGATGCCGCTGGCGAAAGAATTATGCAAGGCGTTCACCCGCAAGAAGACTTGGCGCCACGAGATGTGGTTGCTGCAGCAATCAGTGCGCGGATGGCGCAAAACATAAATGGTGTAGATGACCATGTGTATTTGGATGCGACACACATTGGCGATCGCTTTGCAACACGGTTTCCATTCATTACCAAAGCGTGTAATGCAGCAGGCATTGACCCACAACACGATCGCATTCCGGTTGCGCCAGCAGCCCACTACACATGTGGCGGGATCGACTCGAACATGGATGGAACCACAGAAGTTGAAGGGTTGTACGCCGTTGGTGAAGTGGCCTACACCGGCGTGCATGGCGCCAATCGATTGGCGTCAAACAGCCTGACCGAAAGTCTTGTGGTGGGTACGCGAGTTGGTCGCAACTTGGCATGGAAAATGCCGACTCGTGTGGAGCCAGTCTTTGATGTGGTCGGGTCGCAGGCAAACAACACGGTGGGATTGTTGGATGACTCGTTGCGTGCGCACGTGCGTGTGACGATGTCGAAACATGTTGGTGTTTTGCGCCGACCAGATGGACTGCAATTGACGATGGATGCGTTAGCAGTGGTGGCAGAAAAGATTGATGCCAAGACACCAGCATCGCGACGCAACTTTGAAGCAACAAATATTTTGACAGTAGCCACAGCCGTTGCTGCATCGGCATTGGCCCGCACCGAGAGCAGAGGATGTCACCGTCGCACCGACACGGTAGAGCCTCGTGATATTTGGTTGCGACATTTGCAGGTTTCATTGCGCAACAATCAACTGATTATTGACAACCTGCCTACAGAGAGTGCCTAGCAATGCAACATCATCAACTCTCTGACGAAACAGCTCAACGTTTGTTGGCGAGTGGGCTGGTGCTGGATGACGTGCGTCGGCTTATTGCGGTGGCGCTCGATGAAGACTTAAAAAATGGTCACGATGTCACGACTAATGCAACAGTGCCAGCAATCCAACGAGGCACAGGCGTCTTTGCAACTCGTGCTGATGGATGTATTGCGGGGCTTGACGTAGCAATTGCAGTGCTCGAGATGGTGTGTGGCAGCGACCAGATTGTGGCGACCAAGCACGTTGATGATTGTGCTCGGGTAAAGCCTGGCGACAAACTCATAAGCGTTGACGCACCCACACGCGGACTGCTGACCGCCGAGCGCACTTCGCTCAACTTGCTTTGTCACTTAAGTGGTGTTGCAACTGCAACGAGCGAGTGGGCCGATGCACTTGCCAAAACTGGTGCGCAGGTGCGCGACACTCGTAAAACAACACCGGGTATGCGTGCACTTGAGAAATATGCGGTGCGCTGTGGTGGAGGAGTGAATCATCGCATGTCGTTGTCGGATGCCGCGCTTGTGAAAGATAATCACATTGCTGCAGCAGGCGGGGTGGCCGAAGCATTTGCCTTGGTGCGTGCTGCAGAGCCGAATATCGCAATAGAGATTGAAGTTGACACGCTTGACCAGTTGAAAACTGCGCTACACGCAGGCGCCGATTTGGTGTTGCTCGACAATATGGCGCCAGCAATGCTCAAAGAAGCTGTGGCGATTGCCGCGAGTCATCGAAACGCAACTGGCAAAGATGTGATCTTGGAAGCAAGCGGTGGATTGACGCTTGAATCAGCCGCCGCAGTCGGCGCAACTGGTGTGCGTTACGTCTCGGTAGGCGCACTTACACACTCGGCCAAAGTGCTCGACATCGGACTAGATCTATAGCAGTTGTTACAGCAGAAGTTTTGAGCGTTGGTGAACGCTTGTAATTGCAGCAAGCAACATAGGTACATATGTACGGTGATCGGTGTAAACAGCGTTGTGTGCGCCATCAATAAAGTGCGCGTCTACATCATCGAGTAAATCGATGAGCCGTTGTTGGCGATCAACTGCAACGACCTGATCTTTGGTGGTGATCACAACTGACGTCGGTACATCGACTTGTTTGAGCCACGAAGTGGAATCGAAGTTGCCAATGGCACTGCCTGCTTCAATAATTTTGCGCCAATCATGTGAAGCCATCTGCTCAAGAGCCCACGGCTCAAGACCGTCGCCCTTGCGTTGCATATACAACTGCTCGGTGAGCCAATCAATGGTTTGGTTGGGGGTGAGGCGTGCAAGTACTGCCAACCCAGTGAGCCCCAAGAACGACAGTCGCTCCTCGCGCGACACTGCAAAGCTTGCAGCAGTCGAGCACAACACGAGTCCGCGCACTCGTGACTCGTGACGCTTCCAGATCAACTGAGCAATGGTGCCACCCATGGAGTAACCAACCGGAATGAACGTATTGATGCCGAGCACATCGGCAATCGCGGCGACGTCGTCGGCGCAATCTTCTAAACGAAACGGACTTTTAGAATTAATGCCCTTGCCATGACCGCGATGGTCTGGTGCAATGATTCGGAAATGTTCGCCCAGCGTGTCGAATACGGTGAACCAGTTGAGATCTGCAGTTGCGGTCCATCCGTGCAAGAGAAAAATTGTTGGAGCACCAGGTGGCCCCTGCACCTCGCGAATAAATGTTTGACCACGACCCGGTAATTCGAGCGCACGACCTGGAGGGAGCGACATTGTGAGTGAGTTGAAACTTTCTATCGTGCAGATTCGGTATCGAGTACTTTGACTTTGAGTTTGCCGTTGGGTGCGTCGTAGGAAACCGTTGCACCTTTTTTTGAACCAAGCAAGCTTGAACCAAGCGGAGAACTTGGGCTCATCACGCTGACATCGCCAGCCTCTGGGCGCTCTTCAACATGTCCAATTAGATAGCGCTCTGCATCAGAGTCGGCGTCGCCGTCGTAGACGATGGTGACGATGGTGCCGAGACCGACTACGCCATCTGGTGCTGGAGGAATAATTTCCGCATCTTCTAAGAACGATTCGATTTGGCGAATGCGACCCTCCATGTGGCCCTGCTCGTCTTTGGCTGCGTGGTAGTCACCATTTTCTTTGAGGTCGCCCATTTCGCGCGCTCGCTCAATCTTGTCGGCGACTTGAATACGGCCACGAGTGGTGAGATCAGTGAATTCGGCGGTTAAGCGGTCGTGGGCCGCTTGAGAAAGTTGGTGCTTTGCCATGCGCACAAAGGTTAGCGGTGCTAATTGCGCCCTACGATATAGGGGGTATGGCTACGTCAAAAACAACATCACCATCTGGCAAGAAGCATCGCATTGCTGTCATTGGTGGCGACGGCATTGGACCAGAAGTCGTGCAAGAGGCGCTCAAAGTTTTGCGTGCTGCTGGTGCTCAACTGGAGACAACCGATTTTGATTTGGGTGGCGCGCGGTATTTGCGCGACGGTGAAGTGTTGTCGGATGCAACGTTGGCGCAGTTGCGCAATTTTGATGCGATCTTGCTCGGCGCTGTTGGCACGCCTGGTGTGCCACCTGGTGTGATTGAGCGTGGGTTGTTGCTCAAGATGCGTTTTGAGTTGGACTTGTACATCAATCGTCGACCATTTGCAGGCACGGCACCTGGACACACCACACCTCATGACTTCATTGTGATTCGCGAAAACACCGAAGGGCCATATGTTGGCGAAGGTGGCGTATTGCGCAAAGGTACGCCACAAGAAGTTGCAACACAGGGCAGCGTCAATACTGCACACGGCGTAGAGCGCTGTGTGCGTTACGCATTTGAGTTGGCTGCAACACGTGATCGCAAACATCTCACGCTGGTGCACAAAACAAACGTGCTCACGTTTGCTGGCGATTTGTGGCAGCGCACATTTGATCGCGTTGCAAAAGAGTTTCCTCAAGTGGCAACTGCATACAACCATGTTGATGCTGCCTGTATTTATTTTGTGCAAGACCCACATCGCTATGACGTGATCGTGACCGACAATTTGTTTGGTGACATCCTCACCGACTTGGGTGGAGCAGTAAGTGGTGGCATCGGCATTGCGTCATCTGCAAACCTCAATCCCGCTGGCACAGGACCATCGATGTTTGAACCCGTGCATGGTTCGGCACCAGACATTGTTGGAACTGGCAAAGCCAACCCAGTTGCAGCCATCTTGTCGGCAGCACACATGCTTGAGTTTTTGGGAGAGGATGCAATGGCTGAGCGCGTGCGCGCCGCATGCCAAGCACCAGCAAGTGGCTCAACTAGCCAAATGGGCGATGAAATTAGTGCCAGAGTCGCCAAATAAGAGCGATAGTTTAGAACGCAATTCAAATTCGGTATTCACGTAACACATCAACACAGAGGAAAACATGCCAATTACTACGACACCAAAAATTTGGATGAACGGCAAGCTTGTCGATTGGGACAAAGCACAAGTGCATGTGTTGACACACACGTTGCATTACGGCACCGGAGTATTTGAAGGCATTCGCGCTTACGAGACCAAAAATGGTCCAGCCATTTTTCGACTTACTGATCACATCAAGCGTTTGTACAACTCGGCAAAGATCATGGGCATGGACATGCCGTACTCGGTTGAAGAAATTGTTCAAGCAACAAAAGACACGGTGCGATCAACTGGATTGCCAGCGTGCTACATCCGTCCACTTGCGTATTACGGATACGGCGAGATGGGATTGAATACATTGCCTTGCAAAGTAGACATTGCTATTGCCTGCTGGCCGTGGGGTGCATATTTGGGTGATGACGCAGTAGAAAAAGGTGTGCGCATGAAGGTTTCTTCCTGGACTCGTCACGATCACAACACGATGCCTCCGGCTGCAAAAACCGTGGGCAACTATGTCAACTCAACTTTGGCAAAAGTGGAAGCACTCAAAGCCGGATACGACGAGGCGATCATGCTTGCGCCAAACGGCTTGATTGCCGAGTGCACAGGCGAGAATATTTTCTGTGTCCGTGACGGCATCATTTTGACTCCGCCAACATCGGCTGGAGCGCTCGAGGGAATTACGCAAAACAGTGTGATGCGCATTGCGCGAGATTTGGGCTACGACATTCGTGTCGACAACATCGCACGAAGCGACCTCTATATCGCCGACGAAATCTTTGCCTGCGGCACCGCAGCAGAAGTTGGTTCGGTGAGCATGGTGGACGAGCGTTTGATTCCGTGTCCAGGTCCGAAAACTCGGGCCATTGCTGCTGCATATGCCAAGGCTGTGCGCGGTCAAGACGAGCGCTATATCGACTGGTGTGAGCTGGCCTAAATCACAAGGTTGTGAGTTAATAGGGGATATCCCCACTCAAATCCACAGATTTATCCCCAGTGTTATTCACAGATGGGCTATGGCTTTAAGCCCATTGTCCCCAATGTTCTCCACAAACCCTTACGGGTGATGTTGGCGAACCACTACCTACGGGGTGATACTGGAGTCTGTGAATTACTTCGGAGCAACCTCAGCAAGCATCGCGATCATCATTATTAGTTAGGCGTGCGTCATTCGACGTTC
>WLKU01000046.1 GCA_009701105.1 Actinomycetota bacterium
CACTCATAAACCGAAGGGGTGTTAGCGCCACCAGCGGTCGATACTGAGTATCGCGACCATGAGGAGGGTATTTGCCGCAGTTGATTTGCTCAACAAGGCTCTGGTTTCGCTTTTGGATTTTTCAATCAAAACATAGACCTTGCTGAATTGCTCGGATATTTCGGCACGGAGGATGGCGAATTGGCTGTCAACGATTGTGAATTGGCTGATGACTTTGCCAAAGTTGGAGTCGATCTGAACTCCCATGTTGTAGAGGTCTTGCTTTGTGGCTGGTTCGTTCATGGCCTGACGGTCGTGATCAGCCACGGCAGGACCGATGGGAACAAGGGTGAGATTGTTGGTGGCATGGGGCGAAGTGTTACATAAGACGTGCTCTGGGTGTCAAGCAATTAAATGGCGTAAACAATCTCTGCACTAAAGGGGCAGGTCATGCACACATCCGTGCATGGAATTATCCCGAGCCCGGATTGACCGCCTTGGTGAGGCAATTAAGTCTGGTGAACTCAACGATGTCGATCAGTCTGTATTTAACTATCTCCGTTCTCAGTGGGCCGAATTGGGCAATGAAATATCTAATAAATTGATGCTTGAATTTGACAATGATGAATTCAGTGTGAGTTTGAGGTTGAAGAATCTTGAAACCATCAGAGCAAAACTCTTGCGCACAACGCTTCGACTGAGCAGTTTGAGGGATGTCGTTGGAGCACGAATTGTTGTCAATGAGGGATTGAGCCGGCAAAACGACACAGTTTTGCGCTCTGTGGCGCTATTTGGAGATTATGCGGTCAAGATTATTGATCGAAGAGAATTTCCAAGTTTCGGATATCGCGCTGTTCACGTAGAGATTCGCCAGGGTCTCTATTTAGGTGAGATTCAGATTCGGACTCCTTTGCAGCATGAATGGGCGAGATCAATGGAATCTCTTGCACGCTTAGTCAGTCGAGAGGTGCGATACGGCGGAGAGCCAGTAGTTGACACGTATAGCCCTGTTGTGCGTAACCTGCTGCTGAACTCGTATAGAAACCTTGTCGAACTTGGACGGAGAATTGAAATGAGTGAAGTTGGAGTTTTGAATGACACAGCGGAATTGTTTCAGGAACTCATCACTATTAATTCGCTGGTAATTGAAATCGAGAGAAAGGTAAGGTGAAATCATGATTGTGATTGTTCAATTTCGACGCTCAACGGGAAAGCTGATCGGTATTGATCGTTTTTGTGATGAAGATTTTTGGCCGTCATTAGATCGTTTGGCAGAATTAGATCGCCAAAATGCGGAACCACAAGATGTTGAGGTAGTAAGACTCACTTCGCAATCAGAGGCCATGTTGGCAAGAACGCATGGCAATTATTTCAGCGAATATGCAATGAGCAACGTGCAAACTGATGTTGTGAAGGCTGAGTAACTAGACCTGACCGGCGTCGAGGCGCTGCAAGATTGATTGCGCGGTTTGTTGCACTGCTTCTATGTCACTGAGTTGTTGCGCGGCGCGCACTTGGCGAGCGATGCGCGGGTTCTTTACAAAGGTGTCTTGGTGGCGCATCATGAAATCCCAATACAACACCGTGAACGGGCAGGCATCGTCACCCGTGCGCTTTTTGCGGTCGTATGCACAGCCCCCAGCTTTAGCCATAGCCCCAGTAACGGTTAATTGCAGGTAAACGACAGGTTTTTGCCTGGCCGGAGAGTTATTTAGACAGCGGCTCTGTGGTTGGCAAAAGGCCGAAAGAAACAAAGTCTTGTGTGATGTTGGACGCAGTCTTGAGTAGGAGTGGCAAGTATTTTTCGGTAAGAGTCTTGACCGAAGTTTCTGCGGCATTGACCGTGACATTGATTGCGGCGATGGTTTGACCCTGAGCATTGCGCACTGGCGCAGCCACTGATCGGATACCGAATGAGAGAGTTTCATCGGAAAGTGCCCAGCCTTGTTTGCGGATTTTTGCCAAGCTGATGTCAATCTGCTTACGGGTGAGTTGAACGCGTGGAACAACGGTTGAAGTGGGCGCAATCTTCAATGCGCGATCAAGCTGCGAAGTAGAAAGATCGGCAAGCATGACCATGCCCATTGACGTCGATGTGGCAGGAAACCGCGTACCGATGTGTACTGAAAGCGCAATGATTTTTGCTACGGGAACGCGAGCGGTGTACACGATGTCGCTGCCATCGAGCTCGGACATTGAACTGGACTCACCTGTTTTTTCTACAAGCGACACGAGGTGTGGTTGCACCACATCCCACATGCCTTGGGCTGAAACATACGAAGTACCAAGTTCGAGCGTTTTTGGTGTGAGCAAATAGTTGTTGCCAATAAGACGCACATAGCCAAGTGTTTCGAGTGTGAGTAGGAGGCGACGAGCTGTTGGGCGAGCGAGTGAGGTGATCTTGGCGACATCGCTCACCGTGAGTTGCATTCTGCCCGGAGTAAATGCCTTGATGACATCGATTCCTCGGGCGAGCGACTCAACAAAGTCTGTGCTCTGGGTTGCACGTGACCTTTTCGCAGGCTTCTTCATGGAGTTAAAACTAGTTGGTGCGAGTGAGATCCGCCTAGGTTGCTGGTGTCCGCATTGTGGTAATTTGTCCACTGTCTTATGGTCCTAGTCAATCCGCATATGCAGCAGCGGGTGGAGCACTATGGCACACCGGTTTTCGATGCGCGCGTCGTAGTTCTTTTGGTGCATGGCCGCACTATTGGCCCCGAATATATGTACGAAAATGTGGTGAAGCGTCTTGCTCTTAATGACGTGGCATTTGTGGCACCTGCTGCCGCCGACAAAGCCTGGTATCCAAAGAGTTTTCTTGAACCGATAGAAGATAATCAGCCTGGCATCGACCACACTATTGAGTTATTAGATCATGTCGTAAATGAGCTTCTGGATTCAGGCGTTGATGCTCAACGAATTGTGTGGTGTGGGTTTTCTCAAGGGGCTTGTGCAGTGAGCCAGTATGTGTCGTTGCATCCTCGAGCTTGGGGCGGTTTGATTGCGCTCACAGGCGGATTAATTGGACCGCGAGGAACGAGCTGGGAAATTAATGGAGATTTTGATGGGATGCCAATGTACATCAGTACAAGCGACATCGATCCGCTTGGTCCTACATTTCGAATAGAGGAGACCGCACAGATTTTTGGCAGTGCTGGCGCTGTCGTCGAGGTTGACCTGATTATTGGACGCGCGCATGAAATTTCAGATGCAGAAATTGCTCGTGCGCGAAGCCTTTTGCTTGCTGTTTAGAGAGACTGTTATTTAAATAGACGTTTTGCGGCGAGAGCCGAGCCGTCGGACAGCGACTTAAGTTTCGCAAACACCACATCTGGATCAATCGTGGTGGTGCCTACGTGAACAGAGAATCCACAGTCGACGCCAGCGAGCAAATGATCGGGTTCAACTACTTGACCCCAGTGTTCGAGTCTGTCGGCAACGACTTCGGGGTGCTCGATGTAATTGGATTGTGGCTCAATAACGCCAGGGCAAATGAACTTGTCTTTTGGCACTCCAAGTTCTTTGAGTACGCGCCACTCATGACTATGTCGTGGGTTTGCGCCTTCAAAGAGCACGGTTTGTGGCTTTGCTGTCCACACAATGTCGATGATGTCGGCAATTGAAATGTCGTGGTGATGAGGGCCTGGATAGTTACCCCAGCACAAGTGCATACGTAGTTGTTCGGCTGGAATATTGCGCACGGCATGGTTGAGCGCTTCGATGTTGGTGCGGATAGTTGCACGAAATTCTTCACGATCGAGTTTGGCGTATGCAGAGTGACGGCCCATCGCAAGGTCTGGACAGTCAACTTGCACAGTTGCGCCAGCAGCAGCAATTGCTTCGTACTCAAAACGCATGGCTTCGGCAATTGCAAACACGTACTCTTCGCGAGTTTTATAAAAGTTGTTACCAAAAAAGAGTGAGACGACACCTGGCGATGCGGCGGATGTGAAGATGTCTTTGTGATTGTTGGCTTTTGCTGCACGGGTGAGTTCGGTCATGTCTTTTACCGCGGCATTGCGATCGATGACTTCGATTGGGCTTACACAGGCTGGGGCAGAACGCTTGCGACGGCCAGGGTTGCCAGCTACTGCTTCGGCACTGCGGGGAAAATCGACGAGGTCTTCAAAGAAATATGACTGCACCGACTCGCCGGTGAAACCAGAGAGTCTGTCTTTCACATATGTGGCATACGACGGCTTTGACATCTCGCCGTCGTTGATGATGGTGACACCGGCCTCTACTTGCTTGCGCACTACTTCGTCGATTGCATGATTGATGCTGGTATCAAGTGCGGTGTGGTCGACAGGGATTCCATCATTAATTGCAAACATCAATTTGATGAGATCGTCTGGGCGAGGAAGGCTGCCGGTATGCGTGGAAGGGATGGTGTGCGGTTGACGATTCATCAGGAGATCTTTCTCGGTAAGCAGTCGTGGGTCCAAATAACAACTGGCCCGGCGCGCATTGTGCGCACCGGGCCAGTTATTGACTTATATCTGGGTAGATACGTTTTTAGTTTTCATCTTTCGGCTGGAACAACGTTCCAAGGAAGAATCCGTAGATGAGGTGCCAGAGCAGCACGCCAGCTGGAAGTTTCCAACCATCAGGTCCGTCCATCAGGAATAATCCGTAGCCCATTTTTGGAACGTAGGCATATGGAACCAAGAAGCCGACACTGACGATGGTCATGATCACGCCATAGACGAGACCCTTGACAACATGCTTGCCTGGCAACTGTGAGTGTGCGAGCACACCGAACAAGATTGCGAAGACAATGCCGTTGACGAAGTGAATTGATTGACCGGCAAAGTATTGCGAGATTGGGCTGCCCCAAGTATCTGCTCCACCAATCAATGCGCCGTTGTACGCAGGCCATGGCAACGTTGGTAGGCCAATTGCCTTAAAGCAGTAACCGAAGTACGTGCCCAACTGTGTTGCGATCACGCCGATTAAAGCGAGACCTGCGATTGGATGACCTTCTACCCATTTGTGCCAGCGCGGGCTGGCGTTTATTCCCATTTTGCTCATAATTGATACCCCCGTGTATCTGCGGACGGTTGTCCGTACTGTGGACAGAGTAACACACCGCAAAAAAATTGCAATCACTCTGACTGCGGGAATTCGCGTAGTTAAGCCGTGGGTGGCTGGTAATCGATATTGCGATCGACTGACATATATACGTCTATGCCGATTGGGTTCTCTTGTTCTTCGACAAGATGCCCAAGTAGGCCTGCGCATCGCGCAAGTAGCGCAACGCCCCTCAGCACGCCCATGGGCAGACCAAGGTCGGCTAGTGCAGCACCGCAAACACCTGCGCCATTGAGCGGCAATGTCTTGTTGAGGATTAGTGGATGCACGCGGCCGATTGCTTCGAACAAACTGAGGTGATTTCCAAAAGTTTTGTGTTCGTGCGCAAGAGCGAAGAGCACGGGCGTGCGTGGATCTTGCACTTTGTGCACAGGATGCCCTAAGCCCGGAACAAACTTCTTAAATTCGCGGGTGCTGATGACAACATTTTTTGCAACTTCGTCCCACCCTGCTTCAGTGGTTGGAATGTTGGCAAGTGCTTTGATGTGTTGATTGAGAAACATTGCACAATCTTCAGTGACGCCAAGAAATCGTGAGCCGCCACCAAGCAGACCAGCGGCGAGAGCACCTTGCAGTGAGTCGGGGGCACTGGTGTAGGTGAGTCGTGCAGCAATGGCAGTTGGGGTAAAGCCGTGGTCGGCCAATGATGCGAGCACTGCTTCGAAGATGACGAGTTCGCCGGTACTTGGGCGGCGTTTGGCAATCAGCCAGAAGGCAAGATCGCCAAATGAAACTTTGCCAAGAATTTCTGATGCCAAGTCTTTTCCAAGAAGCGTGATCGAATCAGCGTTAGAGGTTCCGATTCCTGTTTGGTATTTCTGTTCATTGCTCATGTTGGTTAACTCTTCTCGCTTTCTTTTAGCCACTGACGGATCTCGTCAGAGTGCTCACCAAGTAATGGCGGCGGGAGAGTGTAAGAAATTTCGCCTTCGCTCAATGTGATTGGGTTACGAATAAGAGTGACTTCCCGGTCACCTTCTCCGACAACCACACGCGGCTTGAGACCCAATTTTTCGGCGAGTTCAACGCCATCACCGATGGAATTGATTGGTCCACATGGCACGCCCACTTTGTTGAGCGCAATAAACAGATCGTCCGCAGCCCACTCGGCCAGACGGGCAAGCAGGAGTGGTCGCAGCAATTCGCGATTCTTTGTGCGATCGGCATTGATCTTAAAAAGCGGATCGTCTGCAACATACTCAATCTCGAGAACTTTGCACAGCGCTCTAAATTGTCGGTCATTGCCTGCAGCGATTATGAGATCGCGATCTTTTGTTGGAAGTGCTTCGTAGGGAAACAAGCTTGGGTGCGCGTTACCCATGCGAAACGGTACGACACCTGCTGCCGCATATGCCGCTGTTTGATTAACAAGACCAGACATGGCAGACGACAACAAGTTGACTTCCACATGTTGACCAAGCCCCGTGTTGTGACGTTGGTGAAGTGCGGTGAGCACTCCGATGAGACCATGTAGACCAGCCATCACATCAAACACTGAGATACCGGCACGAAATGGAGGACCATCTGGTTCACCGGTGAGACTCATGAGTCCCGACACTGCTTGCACGATCAAGTCATAACCGGGAAGCCACGCACCCTCTGCTGTGCCAAAACCACTGATGGAAAGGTAGATCAACGCTGGATTGATCGGTGCTACTGATTCGTAGTCAAAACCAAACTTTTTGAGTCCACCTGTTTTGAAGTTTTCAATGAAGATGTCGGCGCGCTTGATGAGATCAAGGCCGACTTTGCGATCTTCTTCAAGAGCAAAATCGAGCACGATTGATCGTTTGTTGCGATTGATTGACATGTAATACGTGGCGACATCGTTGTGTGTTGGCGGTGTCCATGTGCGAGTGTCATCACCCTGTGGACTCTCAACCTTGATAACAGTTGCGCCCATGTCGGCCAACAGCATTGAGCAATATGGCCCAGCCAAAACTCGCGAAAAATCAGCAACGATTATGCCGTCGAGCGGCTTGCGAGAGGTTGACATCAATTCGTGCAGAGAGTCCGAATTGATCTAGCGATACACGTTGTTGCTGGTGTGGTCTCCTGCGAGCCACTTCTCGAGATCTTTATGAGCTGAGCCTTTTCGTACTTCAGAAATCTCTTTGGCGTTTGGTGCATCAACAGTGAGTTCAAGCAACATGCCATTTGGATCTTCGGTGTACATCGACCTGCAGTAACCATGCTCGAGAACATACGTACCTTCTGGTTTCCACTGTGCCTTCTGCAGGCGATCAAAAATTGCGGCTTGCAACTCGGCAGTCACATTGAGTGCAATGTGACGGAATGGTGAAGGAGTGAGCGATGGATCGAATTGATCTTGGTCTGCTTTGTTGGCGAACTGGAAGAAGGTAAGACCGCTGCCGTCGCCGAGTCCGTAAAAGGTGTGGCTGTATACGCGCTCTGCACCAAATAGTTCGTCAGTTTCTGACCAGGTTGCAACCAGTGGCAAACCGATTAACTCTTCGTAGAACTTACGATTTGCTTCTTGATCTTTGGTCAAGTACGCGTTGTGATGAAGTCCGCTTGGAATGAGATTGTTAGTTGACATGAATAGTTTCCCCTTTGGACAAGTGTCCGCTTGATGGACATACTTTATCTGCTAACGATACGTTTTCGCAGTTCGAGAGTCAAGTTAGTCGCCGTAATGAATGGGTGTGACTGAATATATAGTGTGTGTCACTAGGGGGTAGTTGTGGGGGCACAAATTCCAGGGGTTATTGGCGACGTCGATGCGACGTGGCTGAAGAGCGAATTGGGTTGGGATGTCGACTCGATGGATGTGCAGCAGATTGGTGCTGGCATCGGAGTATCGAGTGCGTTGTATCGACTGAAATTACGTGGAGCAAATTGTCCGTCGTCGGTGATTGTGAAGTTGCCAGCACTCGATGAGGCCGCAGTGTTTACGAGCACGATGTTGCGTATGTATATACGAGAAGCAAACTTTTTTGGTTCGCTGTGTAACGAGATGCCAATTGGCGTGCCGGTGGCGTATTTGGCTCGTGTTGATGAAGCAACGAGCCAGTTTGTTGTGGTGATGGAAGATTTGGGGCAATTGCGAATCGTTGATCAAAACGAAGGCATGTCGATTACTGATGCTCGCGCGGTCATCGATGCTGCGGCAAAGTTGCATGCCAAATGGTGGGGACGCGGAGACGAGTTGTCTGCGGCGGGTACAACGATCAGCTTGGGTGATCCGATTTATCCTGCAGTGTTGCCGTTTGTTTTCGGTGAAGGTTGGGAGAAGCTGACGAAGGAAATGCAGTTGCCAGCTTCGATTATGGAAATTGGGCCGAAGTTTGCAGAGCGGTTGCCGTCGTTGTTGCAATCGCTGGTGACAGGGCCAAACACGTTGTGTCATGGTGACTACCGCGCCGACAACATGTTGTTTGATGCACAGGGCGAGCCTGTGGTGATCGATTTTCAGTTACTCGGTAGTGGCACCGGCGCATATGACGTGGCGTACTTTGTGACACAAAGTTTGAGCATGCAAGATGCGTCGCAATATGAACGAGAACTATTTGAACGTTGGATTGCTGGTTTAACGGCTGCTGGTTTAGTTGTCGATGCCGAAGACTTGTGGTTGCAGTATCGACGATGCGCTTTGTTTTGCTTGGTGTACCCAGTGGTTGCCTCACGAGGTATGGACTTGAACAACCCACGTGAGCGACTGCTGATTGAAATGATGAACGAGCGGTTTGACCGTGCCGTGCGCGAACTCAACTTGGCTGAGTTGATGTAATTCGACTTCGGTCAATTAGATTCGTCACGTGGAAATCGTTTTTGTTCGGCATGGTCTGCCGTTGCGCGTTGAATTAGAAACTGGAATTGCCGACCCAGAGCTGGCAGCCGAGGGCCACGAGCAAGCAGCCAAGATGGCTGCATATTTAGGTGTTGAAGATGTTGAGGCCGTGTATGTGAGCCCACTGCGCAGAGCACTCGAGACTGCACGTCCGTTATGCAAAGTGTTGGGGCTTGAGGCAGTGGTGAGCGAAGGTGTTGCCGAGTTTGATCGCAACTCGCGTGAGTATGTGCCGGTGGAAGAGTTGCGTGCTACCAATGATCCGCGATGGGAAAAGTTGTTGCGTGGTGAGTGGGACGGAGTGGATGAAGATCCGTCAATATTTAAGGCACGTGTAGTGGAAACAGTTGAAGACATGATTGCCCGGCACCCAGGTGGGCGTGTGGTTGTGGTGTGTCACGGCGGAGTGATCAACCAATACTTGGCGCATGTACTGGGTATCGAGACCCATGTTGGTTTTTTCTATCCGAAATACACGTCGATACATCGAGTGATGGCGGCGCGCTCTGGGCAACGATCGATTGTGAGCATCAACGAGGCGTCGCACCTGCGCTAGATAAGCGGCGAGTACTTGCGGTGCACGGCCTGGGCCGAGACCCCCATGGCGATACCGATTTTGCGCCAAGAGAC
>WLKU01000047.1 GCA_009701105.1 Actinomycetota bacterium
AGCCAAATGCTCGCAACCTCTCGCAATTGCGTCAGCTGGCAACATCCACAACTGGTGGCCGTGTTTTGCACACCAGGCTTCCAAATCGACCAACAACTGGGCGATCTCGCCGCGTGTGTGGTGAGAGACCACAAAAATGGATTTCATCGGCTCGCCTCCATGCCTGCCAACCTACTCAACCCCACTCACAGAGTGAGTACCACTTGCAGATTTCCTGCGTAGATGAAGCAGAAATTCAGTATTTCCATCGGCTCCGCGCAATGGAGATTCAATAAGCCCTGATTTCTCCATCCCCTGTGAATTAAAGGCACCAACTACCTGGGCAATCGTTCGTTGATGAATTTCAACGTCCCTAATCACGCCAGCACCCTTGTCTACCTCGGACTTTTCGGCTTCGAACTGTGGTTTCACAAGCAGGATCATGTCTCCATGTGGACGAAGAACTTCGCAAAGTGCTGTTGCAACCTGACGCAATGAAATAAAGGACAAATCAGCAACCACGACATCAAAGTGTCCGACTTGGGCACTCGTGATCGTACGGGCATTCGTAGAATCAAGCACTTTGACTCGTGGATCACGAACTAAACGATCATGCAGTTGCGACTTGCCTACATCTAGTGACATAACTTCGCCTGCGCCTCGTTGCAACACGCAATCGGTGAACCCGCCCGTTGAAGCGCCAACATCTAATACACGCTTACCATCCAATTCAACACCAAACGAAAGTAAAGCCGCTTCGAGCTTGTCGCCACCTCGTGAAACAAAACGTGCGGGTGTCGACAACAACACGCTGTCCGAATTAGCAATCATCCGATTATCCGTGAGTGCAATCGATCCATTCACCAGGATTAAACCCTGGTCTACCAAAGTTTTAGCGTGTGCTACGTCCGTCGCGATCCCTTGTTTGACCAACCATGCATCCAATCGCAAACGTGCTTTCGACATCTGTCTATGAACCAACAATCATCTGGGCGAAAGTTGCAAGATCTGCAAACACCTGCCTGCTTCCGTTTGCTTGATCATTCACATCACTACTCGCATCATCACTCACGTCATTTAGTGACGAGATGCCAGTCAACACCTGGGCAAACTTGCAGCCGACGGTTTGAGCGAATTTCCCGTCCGTCGATGGTCTGTCACCAACCATCCATGCGTTGGAAAAATCATCAACACCCAAAACTTGGCGCACCAAGTCGGCCATCGGCTTATGAGGCTTACCCGCAATGATTGGCTCAACACCTGAAGCAGCAGCAACAGCCGCCAAAATCGAACCACCACCGGGTATCAATCCGTGAGGTGTTGGATAGGTTGCATCATCATTGGTCGCGATCAACCGTGCACCATTACGCACCGCATGAGACAGTCTTGTCAGTCCGCGATAATCGAATGTTGCGTGATACCCGACCATCACCACGTCAATTTCCTGATCAAATTGCTTATCAGATTCGCTCTTCATTTTCTGAGCATCTGAATCACCATGAGTGTGATCATCAGACCGTCCTGCCAGAATTGCCCCTGCATTTTCTATAGCCTCTACTGCGCCAGGACCTCCCCCAAGCAGCACTCGGTCACCCGTGCGCAACAGCGCGCCAGCTGCTTGAGACGAAGTAACAACGTCACCGTGCGCATCAATGCCTATTGACGCCAAAGCTTTTTCTTGATCGGAAACAACAGAAAATGAATTATTCGTGACGAACAACACGCGGTGTCCAGCTTTTCTCAGCGAATCAATTGCATTAACTGAACCCGCAATGGGTTGATGCATTAGCCAAACGACACCATCCAAATCGCACAAAATTGGAGCTGCAGATGGCACACTGTAATTGTGCCTCGTTTTCTTCCCTTTCGCGCACTTCGATTTGCGCCGTCCACAGACCTCGGTAAGACCTGTGCTCCCCCATACGACGTCTTAAATGACAGCGACCGCTCCAATTTGGTTGCTCAACATGATCACAACATCGTCAATATCGATTTACCCATCGCAACTTCGACTCAGCCGGACGCATATTTAGCAGCAGCACAAATTCTTAGTGAATGGATTCAAAGTGGCGTACTCGTGCGCGACGAGTCTCCATCCTTCACTTTGTACCGCATGCAATTTCGTGACACCCTTGGTAATCAACGAAATATCGTTGGAGTGCTGGGCGGCTTGGAAGTCGTAGACGAAGGTGCAGGTGGCGTTCTACCCCACGAGCGCACGACTCCAAAGGCTAAAACCGATCGACTAGACCTCACCAAGGCAACCGATGCAAATCTTTCGCCTGTTTGGGGTCTGAGTCTCGCGCCAGGACTGAGCGAGATACTCAAAACTCCCGCAGGGGTTGTTGGCTCATACGTTGATGATCAGGGCGTCACACACACCGTTGAACGAGTCAGCGACCCAACCCGTATCGCATCAATAACCGATTGCATTGCACAACATCCGGTCATCATCGCTGATGGTCACCACCGCTATGCAATCAGTCGCACCTACAGAGACGAAACGCGTATTCGTACAAACTCAACTTCTACCGATGCAGAACAAACGCTCACCTTTGTCAATGAGCTGATCGATGAGCAACTCAGCGTTGCTGCAATTCATCGCCTGTATACCGATGTCTCGGCAAAAGCACTACTCGAAGCCCTTGCAACATCATTCACCATCACCGATGCTCCAGCAGTTGATTCAAACACGCTTTCGACGATGGACAAAGACAACTGTCTGTGTTTCATTGATGGAGACCTACAGACAAAATGGCTAACTCCACGCGCAGATGCGTTCGTTGGCATTCGGTCACTTGATAGTGCCCGCCTCGAACATGCTCTGCGCGATCTTGCGCATACGGTTTCTTTTCAGCATGGTGTGGTCGAGGTTGTTGACGTGCTGACGCAACAACAAGCCAACGCAGCGATTCTGATTCGCCCTGTGAGCGTTGCAGAAATCAAACGAACTGCAACAGAAGGCATTTTGATGCCACCAAAGTCAACATTCTTTACGCCAAAACTGCGTACTGGTTTTGTAATCCGCGAACTCAATACTCGCGATTAATTGCTTTTAGCGAGAACCTAGAGTCTCAAGCCGATCACGAACATCGGTGAAGTCTGCATCATTCTTTGCAATGCGCTGGAAAATCGTGCGTGCCTGAACAACGTCGCCCGATCGGTCGTACAAGTCGGCGAGCACATACCATTCGCGCAAATGATGCTCGCGAACCTTGGCTGGATTTTGCTTGGATTGTTGCATCAAACGCACTGCGGCTTGAATGTCACCCTGGTCTGCAAGCGCACTTGCAGCGACAATGCGACCTTCAGCAACAATCGTTGGATCTGGAGACGCATCTTTGAGTTCTTTCCACAACTCATCGACTTTGTCATAACGCATCAATGCGCGATAGCAGTCTGAGAGCACTGGATGATTCAGTGTTGAACCAGATGTGAGTGCTCGTGCCTGCTCGAGGTGATCAGCGGCATCGCGCCATTGACCCATGCGATACATCGACAATCCAGCGATTTCGTGAATCAGTTCAACTCCCGGGCAATCCCGCGAGATTGGAATGATGATCTTCTTAGCGTCTTGGTAACGACCGCGCTCAAACGCATCGAGTGCCAACGCAAGTTTTTCGATCAGGCGCTTGGATGCGCGCTCTCCGACAATTGCGATGATGCTTCCAGCGACTGTTGCTTCAACATGTGCCATCGCGGCTGCAGAAGCACGACGCTCATCTCGCTCAAGGCGAATTGGTGCTGACTCTTCCTCGCGGCGCGGGCCACGACCACGTGCTGGACGAGTCGAACCTTCGTCTTTCCAAACCTCATTTGATTGCGTGTTGCGCGGTAGCGCGTCGCGATCATTCTTGCGTCCACCTGTGCGATAACGAACTTCGTCAGCTTTGCGCTGCGCAGCAGTCTGCGGAACTACTGGACGATCATCATCGCGGAACGAACGACCGCTATCTGGACGACCGCGACCTGCTGGAGGACGACCACGACTTGCTGAATCACCGCGACCATACGACGGACGATCGCCACGATCTGCTGACGGACGACCACTACTTGGACGACCGCGACCTGCTGGAGGACGACCCGCTGAATCACCGCGACCATACGAAGGACGATCACCGCGATCTCCGCGATCTGCTGATGGACGACCGCGACCTGCTGGAGGACGACCCGCTGAATCACCACGACCATACGAAGGACGATCGCCACGATCTGCTGACGGACGACCGCGACCTGCTGGAGGACGACCCGCTGAATCACCACGACCATACGAAGGACGATCACCGCGATCTCCGCGATCTGCTGATGGACGACCACTACTTGGGCGACCGCGACCTGCTGGAGGACGACCCGCTGAATCACCACGGCTATACGACGGACGATCACCGCGATCTGCTGACGGACGACCGCGACTTGGGCCATCACTTTGTCCGTATGCAGGACGACCTGCTGGACGACTACCTGGACGGGCCGGACGCTCACTACGACTGTCCGAAGGACGACCCCGACTGTCCGAAGGACGGCCACTACTTGGACGACCACGACCTGCGGCTGGTCTGTCTGAACGACCACCTGCACCGCCGGGACGGGCTGGACGCGATGGTCTGCCGGATTCTTCTTCCCGTCGCGGACGACGTGGACCGCGATTTTCTGGGGTTGGCACTTGATGAAGTCTACTTGCAAACAACACGTAAACGTCGCACTTACGCAATATGCGACTGATCAATTATTGATTGAATCGAAAACTTATCCCTGGAAATCAATCAAGTGATAGGCAGTTTTGCCCTTACGCAGCAACAACCACCTCGAATGCAACAGTGGAATCTTGTCAAGCTTGGTGTGTTCGTCGATTTGTTCTCCGTTGGCCCGCACACTTCGCTGAGTCAGCAATCTGCGCGCTTCAGTATTTGATGTTGCGAGTCCGGTCAACACCAAAACACTTACGGCATCACCCAAAGCAGCTTTCCCCATCGCGCTACCCGATACTTCAGAGGCAATCAGATGCAAAGCCGCAGGGCTTGCCGAAACTGGATTTGCTCCAAACAACACATCGGCTGCCTGCTCGGCCGCGACCGCCGATTCTTCACCATGCAGCAACTCGGTCAACTCACGTGCGAGCGTTCGCTGTGCAACACGCGACTCTGGTCGAGCGCGCTGCTCGGTCAATATCTCGTTGATCTCATCCATCGAACGCAACGAAAACTGAGGCAACATCTTTTCAATATCAATATCACTCAGTTGCATCCAAAACTGGCGGAACTGGTACGGAGAAGTCCGACGAGCATCAAGCCACACAGCACCATCAGCTGTCTTACCAAACTTTGATCCGTCAGACTTCGTGACGAGTGGCCATGTCAGACCGAAAGCACTTCTTCCCAATGTCTTTCGAATGAGATCAATACCCGCTGTGATATTGCCCCACTGATCGGATCCACCCATTTGCATTTCACAACCTAGGTGCTCACAGAGATGTCGAAAATCGTTTGCTTGCAGCAACATGTAACTGAACTCGGTAAATGAAAGACCGTTACCTTCTGCAAATCGAGACTTGACTGAATCTTTTGCCAACATTTGATTGACTGTGATGTGTTTGCCGACATCTCGTAAAAAGTCAAGTGCAGAGACCTTTGATGTCCACTCTGCGTTGTCGACCAAGATCGCCTGAGTATGCCCAGGAGAGAAATCCAAAATTCGCTCGAGTTGTCGCTTGATCGATTGCACGTTGTGATTCAGAGTTTCTGCATCGAGCAGATTTCTTTCGTCACTTCGACCTGATGGATCGCCAACCATGCCAGTTGCCCCACCAGCCAACACAACAGGACGGTGCCCTAACAGCTGCAGGCGTCTGAGTGAAATTTGCCCTAAGAGATTTCCTACATGCAGCGAATCTGAAGTTGGGTCGAAACCTACATAAGCAGAAATCTGCGAAGATGTGCTTCGGGCGGTCAGCTCTGCCCTATCAGTCGAGTCGTGAATCAGCCCTCGTGAAGCAAACTCGGCAACGATGTCGCGATGCACCGGAACACCATTGGAGGCCATGCGCCAATATTAGGTGGTTAGTTGGTGTTGATACGTGCTCTCAATGAAGCAATTTGGTTTGAGAATCTTGTTTGTTGCTCAATTGCAGCCGCTGGACCACTTGCACCTGGAGATGTGCGATGACCCACACCAAGACCCTTACCAATTAGTGCGGCAGCACTTTCACCAAATTTTGGATCTTTGCGCACGAGATCACGCAGCGATTCATTGCCATTGATTGACTGCTGAACCAAATTTCCAACCATTGCATGAGCTTGGCGAAACGGGGTTCCTTGTTGCACCAACCACTCTGCAAGATCCGTAGCAAACAGCATCTCTGCGTCAGCGGCCTCACCCATAGTCGATTGATGAAAAGTTGCTGTAGCAATCATGCCTGTCACTGCCGTGATACCCAATGAAACTTGATCATAGGAATCAAACAACGGTTCCTTGTCCTCTTGGAGGTCACGGTTGTATGCAAGTGGAAGCCCCTTCAAAGTGGCAAGCAGTCCTGTCAAGTTGCCGATCAAGCGGCCAGTCTTGCCACGAGCAAGCTCGGCGATGTCGGCGTTCTTTTTCTGTGGCAGCATCGACGATCCAGTTGCATAGCTGTCGTCTAGTGAAGCAAAGCCAAATTCTGTTGAGGTCCACAACACAAACTCTTCACCAATTCGCGAGAGATGAGTTCCAATCAACGCAATGTCAAAGAGCGCCTCTGCAACAAAATCTCGATCCGATACTGCGTCGAGAGAGTTTGCAAAATAGTTCGCAAATCCCATTTCTTTTGCAGTGAACTTTGGATCCAGAGGCAGTGATGAACCAGCAAGAGCTCCCGCACCCAAAGTAGAAACATCAAGTCTCTCAATTGTTTGCAAGAGCCTGTCAATGTCTCGAGTAAATGCCCAAGCATGAGCAAGCAAATGATGAGCAAGAAGAACTGGCTGAGCACGCTGCAAATGTGTGTAACCCGGTAGATATACACCGTCGCTACCCCATCCAGCAGCATCGGCACGAGTAGCCAAAACATCGCAGAGTTCAAGCAACTGTTTTGCAAGCGCGCCAAGCTCTCGCTTAGTCCACAACCGCACAGCCGTGACACACTGATCATTGCGACTACGACCTGTATGTACCTTGCCACCAACCTCGCCAGCAATTTCGGTGACGCGACGCTCTATCGCTGTATGAATGTCTTCATCAGATGCAACAAAGACAAACGTATTGTTGCCCATCTCAGTGGCCACAAGATTCAAGGCATCCTTAATCGCACCTGCCTCCTGTTTTGACAGAAGGCCAACGTGCTCGAGACCCTTAACGTGCGCAATCGAGCCAGCAATGTCGTCTTTCCACAGTCTCTTGTCGAACGAAAGACTTTGCGTGAATGCCATCAGGTCTGCTGCAGGAGCAACGCTGAAGCGACCATGCCAGAGTGGCTGAGATGAATTGCTCTTTTTAGCGTTCATTTCCTGGTGGCTCCTGTTGTTTGCAATCCCGCCAATTTTCCTAAATGTGCAGCAAGTTTCTTTGCCCCAAATTTTTCACTCGCTACACAAAACATGGTGTCGTCTCCAGCAACTGTGCCAACAAGTCCTTCAATTCGCGAACGATCCAATGCTGACGCAACCACATGTGCACAACCTGGCGGTGTCCGCACGATTACGAGCGGGTGACTGACTTGAATATCGGCAACCCACTCCGAAAGAACACGACGAAGTTGCTCGAGTGGAGCAATTCTTTCTGGCTCGAATTCCGGAATTGCATAGGCTGTTTCGCCCTTTGCCGTGCGCACCTTTACTGCACCAAGATCCTCTAAATCTCGAGACACAGTTGCCTGCGTTGCCGCAATGCCAGATTTCTTCAACAACCTCATCAATTGAGGCTGACTTGTTACGTCTCGTTCTGAAATAAGACGCGTGATTGACTGCTGACGTTGCACCTTGGTTGTCATACATTCACTCCCATCAAAAATGCAAGCAGCCCACGAGCTGCGTGCATGCGATTGTGTGCTTGCTCAATAACTTTGCTGTGAGGACCATCGATGACTTCGGCAGCCACTTCCATCCCTCTATGTGCGGGAAGGCAATGCATGAAGATCGCTCCTGCTGCGGCATTCTTCATCACCGAATCAGACACTTGAAAATTGGCAAATGCCTTTTCGCGCTTGCTTGTCTCAGATTCTTGACCCATCGAGGTCCATACATCGGTATGCACGGCATGAGCGCCTTCAACTGCGTCTTTCATGTTGTCAAATTGGCTTACTGATGCAGCACCCAACTTTTGGAGTGCTTGCAACTCACCGTCCTCGGCCTCATAACCATTTGGGCAACCCAACCGAACATGCATGCCAAGTAGTGCTGATGTTTGCGCCAACGAACGAGCAACGTTGTTGTAGTCACCTACGTAACACACCGTTTTCCCTGCAAGATCGCCAAGCTGCTGTTGCATGGTCAACACATCGGCCAAGCCCTGCAATGGATGCTGTCTATCGCTCAACATATTGACAACTGGCACGCTCGAAGTATCGGCCATTCGCCTCACGGTGTTGTGATCGAATACTCGCGCAGCCAAAATTGCGTGATATCCACCCATCACTTTTGTGATGTCTTCAACGGTCTCGCGCACATCCAAACCAACCTCTTCTCCACGCGTGTACACAGGGTGTCCACCCAACTGCACAACAGCCATTTCCATGCTGTGTCGTGTTCTGTTTGATGGTTTTTCAAATATGAGGGCGGCGCCACGTCCGGCAAGTGGACGACCCAGCGTCTCGATGCTCGTCGTGCTCAGTTGCAGTACCTTACGCAATTCGTCTGCCGACAAATCTGTTGAGTTAATAAAGTGATGCAGCGTCATGAATTACTCGCAATCTCGGAGAGTACCGAAGTGATGAGTTGTACAGCGGTAGCAATTTCTGAATCGAGGACCGTAATCGGTGGCGCAAGACGCAAAGCAGTTGCAGTCACTGCGTTGGTTACTAGACCACGTTCCAGCAGCATTGACTGCGCAATCTTTGCATCGATTCCTGATTGCAGTTCGACACCCAACAGCAAACCACGTCCTCGAACCATGACCACTTGTGGCAATTTGGTCAACGCATCAATCAACATTTTGCCTTTGGCTTTCGCTACTGACGGTGCATCCATTTCAAGCATCACGTTGATCGTTGCTCTGGCAGCCGCAGTTGCAATTGCTGTGCCACTAAACGTGCTTCCGTGATCGCCTGGCTGAAACACTGATGCGATCTCTTTGCGAGCCCAGACTGCACCGATAGGCATGCCATTGCCCATCGCCTTGGCGAGGGTCACTACATCGGGCTTGATGCCTGCGTGTTCGAAACCAAACCACTCACCTGTGCGAGCAAAGCCCGTTTGCACCTCATCCATCATGAGCAACACGCCACGCTCGGCGCACAATGCACT
>WLKU01000048.1 GCA_009701105.1 Actinomycetota bacterium
AATTACTCATAGTTACAGCCTGTCATGTGGCGGTACCGTAGCGAGATAATGATCGAGATTAGTGAGGCTCAAAAAACCGTGCTTGATGCATGTGATGTGCTTGTGCCGGTTGATACGCCGTGCGAGCAGATGTCGGGCAGAGTGTTGGCGCAGAATGTGGTGGCGCCAGAGAATGTGCCACCCTTTGCCAACTCGGCCGTGGATGGCTACGCAGTGCGCACTGCTGATACTCAAACAGTGCCAACTGAACTGGTTGTTGTAGACACTGTTGCTGCGGGCGCTGAGCCGAAGATTGCAGTAAATGTCGGCCAAGCAATACGCATCATGACAGGTGCACCGATGCCACAAGGCGCCGACGCGGTAGTGATGGTTGAAGACACGCAACGTGTTGGTGATGATCGGGTGTCGATTGGTAAAGCAGCAAAATTGTATGACGCGATTCGTGATGCAGGTAGTGACGTAAACAAAGGTGACACCGTGTTTGTTGCGGGCACTGTGCTCAATGCTGCCGGTGCCGGAGTGTTGGCGAGCGTAAACGCACGGGTGGTGCAGGCGTACCCGCGCGCACGTGTTGCGTTGTTGTCCACTGGTGACGAATTGGTGACCGACGGATCACCGCTCAAGATAGGGCAGATTCGGGAAAGCAATTTGACGATGCTGGATGCAATGATTGCCGCGTCGGGATGTGAAGTGATCAATCTGGGAATCATTAAAGATGATGAAGCACTGCTTGAGCGAGTGTTGCTTGAAGTAATTGAGCGATGCGATGCAATTGTCACGAGTGGCGGTGTGAGTATGGGCGACTTTGATGTGGTGAAGGCAGTGTTGTCGCGCATTGCAAAGATGCAGTGGATGCAACTTGCGATTAAGCCCGCAAAACCATTTGCGTTCGGACAACTTCAAGCATCCGATGGCCGGGTAGTGCCAATTTTTGGATTGCCAGGCAACCCCGTTTCTTCGATGATCAGTTATGAGTTGCTCGCGAGGCCTGCGCTGCGGAAAATGATGGGGCACACGCGCGACCTGTTGCGCCCAACAGTTAAAGCAGTTTTGGATGCGCCGATTAAGCGCAAGCAAGACGGCAAAGTGCACTACGTGCGAGTGTTTGGCGGCTTTGAAAGTGATGGCCGATTGCATGTGCGTGACACTGGCCCACAAGGCAGTCACCAGCTTGCGTCGACCGCTCTTGCCAACGGCCTCGCATACGTGCCAGACGGCATGGGCATTGAGGCTGGCGCCGAAGTTGATGTCTATGTCATCGGCGAGTTGCTGGGCTAGCGCTTTGTTGCAGAGCCGTAGGATGTGGTCATGGAACTGATCGATCCATTTGGGCGTACCGTGCGCGACTTGCGCATCTCGATTACTGATCGCTGCAATTTTCGTTGTACCTACTGCATGCCTGCAGAGGGCATGAAATGGCTGCCTCACACGGAAGTGCTTTCGTATGAAGAACTGCATCGCCTCGCATCTATTTGTGTAAACCACTTTGATGTTGATGGCATTCGACTCACCGGTGGCGAACCAACAATGCGCGCGCACTTGTCCGTGTTGGTGCAAAAACTTGCAGGGTTGATTGTGCCTGCAACTGCCAACTCGCCGCGTGCTGGCAAACCAATTGATCTTGCGATCACCACCAATGGTGCAACGCTGCGACTTATTGCGCAAGAACTGCGCGAAGCCGGGCTCAAGCGCATCAACATCTCGATTGACACGCTGAAGCGCGAACGCTTTTATGAAATGACGCGACGCGACGAGCTCCAGCATGTGCTCGACGGCATCGATGCTGCGATTGCTACTGGTTTTTCGCCGATCAAGCTCAATGCTGTTGTGCAACGCGGCATTAACGATGACGAGATTGTTGACCTGGCAACCTTTGGCCGCGACAAAGGCGTTGAGGTTCGATTTATTGAGTACATGCCACTCGATGCGCAGGGCACATGGGAAAACAATCAGGTCGTTGGTCAAGACGAGATTGTTGCTGCAATTGCTGCCGTGTATCCGCTCGAGTTGATGCCTGCTCGCGGTGCTGCACCTGCCGACCGCTGGCGCTATTTGGATGGCAAGGGCACAGTTGGTGTAATTCCATCGGTGACCAAACCATTTTGTGGTGACTGCGACAGAGTGCGCCTCACTGCAGACGGCCAATTTAGAACATGCCTCTTTTCGACCAACGAGTTTGACTTGCGTGCAATGTTGCGCGAAGGTGCAAGCGATGATGCGATTGCCGCAGAGATCAAACGCGCTGTTGGCACCAAGTGGGCTGGGCACAACATCGGTAACGTGACGTTTGTGCGGCCACGCCGTTCAATGAGCCAGATAGGTGGTTAGGCATGTCTGATTTGCAGTTTTCGCATCTCGATCCGGCAGGCAACGCCCGCATGGTCGACGTCACGCCAAAAGAGGCCACGCATCGTCGGGCAGTTGCACGTTGCAAAGTATTTATGAAACCCGAGACAACTGCTGCGATTGCCAATCGCGAAGTGAAGAAGGGTGACGTGATTGCAGTTGCCCGAGTGGCCGGTATTCAAGCCGCCAAGCGCACGAGCGACATGATTCCGTTGTGTCATCCATTGTTGATTGGCGCTGTGCACATCGATTTTGAAATCGCCGACGACTTCATTGCTATTGAGGCTCAAGTCAACACTGTCGATCGCACAGGGGTTGAGATGGAGGCCCTGCATGCCTGCAGCGTTGCCGCCTTGACCATCTATGACATGTGCAAGAGCGCCGATAGGGCGATGGTGATCGGCGAATTGACGCTCTGGGAGAAGTCGGGCGGCCGTCAGGGCCTTTACCGACGAGAAGACCAGCAGGGCTAATAAACATAAGGGTTTTGGCTGAAGTGGCAGATCAAATTACCCCGTTGTTGTCCTATTTGTAGCCAATCTGTAATACACTCAATCCACTCATGAGCAAACTGATTTTGATCATCGTCGGCGCAGCATGGCTGGCAGTGTTACTTCCTCCAATGGTTCGAGCCAAGTTGCACGGCAGCCCATCCAATTCGGTGAGCAACTTCCGTCGCCAACTCAATTCACTCGAGTCTTCGGGCGGCCGCAGCCAGCAAGGTCAGTTGCGCAATATGGCGCGCCCTCTTGCGCCTTCGCAGCAATATCGCAGTGCCACTGCTCGTACATCGCGCCCACAACAAGGTGGTTTGAGCAACCTCACTGGCGCATTGATTCGCCCCGAAGGTGTGCGTCATCATCGTGCTCCGGCAATGTTGACCCCGCAGGCCATGGTGCGTCAGCGCCGCCAAAACTTGGTAGTTGGCATGGCAGTCGTTACTGGTATCTCGTTGTTCTTGGCATTCACCACCGGGTCGAGTGCTTTCATCTACTTGTTTACCGTGAGCCTGCTTGCCCTGTGTGGTTACTGCTACGTGTTGGTGCAGTTGCGTATCAAGCGCGAAAACGAGCGGTACCTGCGTCAGTTTCGACGCGTCGCCTAAAGCCGCTGCCCGCTAGGGTTTGCTAGGAAATAGGGGCTGTAGCTCAGTTGGCAGAGCGGTACGTTCGCAATGTACAGGCCAGGGGTTCAATTCCCCTCAGCTCCACGCCAACGGCGACACAACACGAATAGGGGATCATCAAGTGGCACTTAGTTGGACAGAAGCGAACGCAGCAGTAACTGCACCAGGACAAATCTTTGAACTCATCGACGCTGAAGTGATGGGTGTCAAGACACAAATTTTTAAGAATGCACCAGCGCACCTCGGACAAGTTTTTGCCGGCGCACGCGGCCATGGTGACAAAACCTTTTTGGTTTATGAAGGCGAGACATGGTCGTTCGCAAAGACGATGGATCATGTTGACGCACTTGCGGCGCTACTCGTAAATACCTATGGCGTGAAAAAAGGCGATCGCGTGGCGGTTGCAATGCGCAACTATCCAGAATGGGTGATCTCATTTGCCGCAATCATTTCGGCAGGCGCTGTCAACGTTTCGATGAACTCGTGGTGGACAGAAGATGAGATGAATTTCGCTCTCGAAGATTCTGGCGCGACCGTGTACATCTGTGACGAAGAGCGCTATGCAGTTGGTGCTGCAACGTGCACCAAGCACGGCATCAAAGTGCTTGTAGTGCGCACTGACAAACCAATGCCAGCAGGCGTCGACAAGTGGGAAGAAGTGTTGCCACTTGGTGCCGCACATCCTGGCGCTGATATTGCGCCAGATGACGATGCAACGATTTTGTACACTTCGGGAACAACTGGCCGACCAAAGGGTGCAGTGTCGACACATCGCGCGATTGTGTCGTCGTTGATGGGCTTCTCATCGCGAAATTCAGTGCTCACACTGGCAGGGACCAAACTTAAAGAAGTAACGGGTCCAGAAATTCCAACGTCGTTTATTTTGATCGTGCCGCTGTTTCACGTAACAGGTTGCGTGCCCGTGATGATGAGCTGTTTTATTGCCGGCCTCAAACTTGCAATCATGTACAAGTGGGACGCCGAGAAGGCTCTCGAGATGATTGAGCGCGAACAGATCACCAACTTTGTTGGTGTGCCAACCCAGAGTTGGGACTTGGTCAACTCACCAGCCTTCGACAAGTACGACACATCGAGCCTTCGTGCTGTGGGCGGCGGCGGTGCACCATCTCCGACAAGCCTCGTGGGCAAGGTCAATGACAAAGTGAAAAACGGAAGCCCACAATTGGGTTATGGCATGACCGAGACCAATGCATTTGGTCCTGGCATCACCGGTTCTGACTATTTGGCTCACCCAACTTCGACTGGTCGTGCAGTGTTGCCAATGCGTGTAGAAATTCGCGACGAAGAACTCAATCCGTTGCCAGTTGGCAAGTCTGGCGAAATCTGGTTCTTCGGACCAATGTTGATTCGCGGATACTGGAATCGTCCGGATGCAACCAAGGAAACGATTGTTGACGGCTGGTTGCGCTCGGGCGACTTAGGTCGTGTTGATGAAGAGGGTTTTGTCTACGTGGAAGATCGCGTGAAGGACATGATCTTGCGTGCTGGCGAAAACATTTACGGCGCAGAGGTTGAAAGCGCAATTTATGAGCATCCGGCCATTCACGAAGCCGCAGTATTTGGTGTGCCACACGAACGACTTGGTGAGGAAGTTGCTGTTGCGATTTATCCCAACGACAACATGACAATTACTGCTGAAGAACTGTGGGCATTTCTTGATAACAAGATTGCCAAGTTCAAGATTCCTACACAGGTTGTGATTATCAATGAGCCTTTGCCGCGCAACGCTGCAGGCAAATTTTTGAAGCGCGATTTGCAACAGCAGATCGTTAAGGGAACTCTCGTTCCTACAAAACGATAATTATTGTTCTTCGGGCGGTCGCACGTTTCGAAACTGGGCGAGTAATAACAAGTCATAGATGATCTTGAGTGCCGCACATGCAAGTAGCGGCCACCCAAAATTGGATTGATCGAGCATCCATCCTGCGGCAATTGGGGGGAGTGCTGTTGCGAGGCTGCGCGGCACATTGGTGATGCTTGCCGCCGCTGCACGCTCTGGCGGAGTCACGACCGCCATCACATAGCTCTGACGTACTGGCACATCCATTTGTGAAAGCAGTCCACGCAAAATAAACAGTGTCATTGCAAGCCAAACATTTGGCATAAACACAACGCCTACGAGCAACAAGCTTGCTGGAATATGTGTGAAGACCATGGTGCGTACAAGCCCGATCCGTTTGGCAATGCGCACCGAAAGTAATGAAGAGAATGCAGAGAGCACTCCAGTTGCAAAGAAGATTGCGCCCAACGTGCTGACTGCAAGATCAAATTTGTGAAAGACCCACAATGCAAAGATTGCTTGCGTAGCAAACCCGCCACCGAGTGAATCGAGGCTAAACAGAGCGGCAAGTTTGTATACGACACGCCGTGACTCGGTAAGTGCATGGGCACTATTGGTTGGGTGAGTGTTGGCGTGGCTAGACAATCGTTGATATATGAACAGCACAACAACTCCTGCAAGTGCATACATCACGAACGTAGATCTGTAGCCGGAGAGCGAGCTGTGGTTGTAGCGCAGGGCAATCCACAATGGGATGCCTGCACAGAGTGCTCCAATCGAACCCACAAGCGCGCCACTGAGGTTGTACAGAGCAAACATTGCAGTGCGATCTGAATCTGAAACCGATTGCGAAACCGATGCCTGTTCCAATGGCAAAAACATGCTTACGTCACCAGCTGACGGATTCATCGTGCCCAAGAATCCGATGACAAGAAGCGCGACGAAGCTTGTTGTAGCACCAAATGCAAAGCCGGTTGCAATCATGATGCATGATGCATAAATGAGCAGACGAGCTGGTGCAATTCGGTGGGCAATGAGGCCAGTACCAATTGTAAAAATGGCAGAGCCAAAAAGTGATGCAGTGATCACTGCTCCTATTTGAACACCGCTGAAGCCAAGTGCCAACAGATATGCCGGCAACATCACGTAGACCATGCCATCGACGAAACCACGAATGCCACGTGTGCCAATGATCATTCGACCATCAGTAGAGGCACTTCCAGGTATGGAAAGCCAACCAGATCTCACATACGCACGGTAGCGGCTTCTCGCCAGACGCCCATGGCAACTAGTGTCTTGTCACGTGCCACCAATTGATCTGACCCGTGACGACGGGGTTCGTTACGACGCTGTTGCTATCGGAAACGCATTGGTCGACGTGATCGCTGCAGTTGAAGATCAGTTTCTCGACGTTGAGCAAGTTGTGAAGGGCTCGATGACGTTGGTGGATGCCGAGCGCTCGGCGCATCTGTATTCGCGTATCACCAAGCCAACACAAACGAGTGGCGGTTCGGCTGCCAACACTGCGTACGGACTTGCGAGTCTCGGTGGGCGCGCGGGTTTCATTGGCAAGATTGCCGACGATGAATTGGGTCGGGTGTTTGGCAATGACATGAAGAATGTCGGTGTTGGGTTTCATCCAGGAGTCACATCGACAACCGAACCAACGGGACGCTGCATCATTGCAGTAACCCCGGACGGTCAGCGCTCGATGAGCACATTCTTGGGCGCGGCAAGTTTGCTCGATCCAGCAGATATTTCGCGCGAAGCAGTTGCATCTGGTGCGGTCTTGTTTCTTGAGGGTTACCTGTTTGACCGTGATCTAGCAAAAGAAGCATTTCGCACAGCATCAAAATATGCCCATGAGGCTGGCCGCAAAGTTTCGTTGACTCTTTCGGATTCTTTTTGTGTTGACCGCCACCGCAGTGACTTTATGGCGCTCATTAAGAACGACATCGATATTTTGTTCTGCAATGAATTTGAGTTGCAGTCGCTCTACCAAACCGATTCATACGAAGAAGCCCTTGGCAAACTGCGTCATGACTGCGAATTTGGAGCCGTCACGCGCGACAAGCGTGGCTCAGTCGTAATCAATGGAGACGCGGTAGTAGACATTGAACCAGAACCAGTTGATCAAGTAGTCGACGCAACTGGTGCTGGCGACATGTATGCAGCTGGGTTTTTGTACGGCTTTACGCGTGGCATGAAGATTGAAGACTGCGGAAGGCTTGGTTCGCTTTCGGCATCAGAAGTAATCACTCATGTGGGTCCGCGCCCATTGGTGCAGCTGAGCAGTCTGATTCCAAACCACCTACGCTGATACGTATGGCAACTGATTCGCACGACAACCTCACTGTTCTTGGCTCGACAATTCGTCATGCCATCGACCACGTTGAAGTCTTTCCTGCACCAGCTCATGTCACCTTGGTGCGATTTACTACTGATGAAGTGACATCGATTTGCCCGGTCACATCTCAACCTGACTTATCACACGTAACAATCGAATTTAAACCCGATCAACTGTGCATCGAGTCAAAGTCGCTCAAGTTGTACCTGTGGCGTTTTCGCGACATGGCCGTGTTTGCCGAGGCACTCGCTGCCGAGATTGCAAACGAAGTGATGGTGACAGTTAAACCAATGTGGGTCAAAGTTGAACTCACGCAGCGACCACGTGGTGGCATTGAAGTACACGCAGTTGCCGAGCGCAACCGCTAAATAACTACGCTTCTTCGTCGGCTGGTACGAACTCCAATTTGAGGTCGCCAAGATTGATCAGCGTTGAAGCAACCCAATGGCCAAGAGCGCCAAAGTGGTCGTCGAGCACAGCGCTCGTGCCATCTTGCAAAGTTTCTTCTGCCAACTCGTATTCGCCTTCGTAAGTAATTTCGAGCGCAAAGTCGGTGTTGTCGCTAGAAGTTGGATGACTCATTTCGATCGTGATGTTGTCGCGCTCGAGTTTGCCATTGCCAACAACTGGGCTGTACATGACGGCAACATCGTCAACAACTGAGGGATCTGGTTGTTGGGCAAGTCGTTGAATGCGAAACACGACCTCGATTTCGATTGAAGGATTGTGGTCAAGTATTTCTTCCACATACCAACTGCGATAGGCGGCTTGGCTGCGACTTGGCCAATTAAACGTGATGTGTGCAACTACCCGAGGTGGTTGACCTTCACCGGGCAATCCGTAACTCGTTTCCCACACCAAGTCACCAAGCAAAATGTCGGACTGTAGATGTTCTTCAAACGCTTGGCGTTCAAGAAACGCATTGCCAAAAGCGTCGCGTAGAGCACTGATTGCATCGGTGAAGACATGGTCGAGCATGCGTATTTAGAGTAGTCGCTAACCTTGAGTCATGGCACTGGTCTTACTTGATATTGCAGATGGTGTAGCAACACTCACACTCAACAACCCAGACGAACGCAACACAATGACTGCGCCGATGGTTGCCGAGATCGTTGCGGCGATGGATCGTATTGAAGGCGACAACGCGATTGGCGCACTCGTAGTGACTGGGACCGCCCCAGCTTTTTGTGCAGGTGCCAATCTTGGCAATCTGGCAGAAGCTGATGGTGAATCTCTCGGAGTGATCTATGAAGGTTTCTTGCGTATTGCGCGAAGCCCGTTGCCAACGATCGCAGCAGTCAACGGTGCTGCAGTTGGGGCAGGAATGAATTTGGCACTCGGTTGCGACGTGCGTATCGCCGCAAAACGAGCCAAGTTCGATACACGATTTTTACAACTCGGCATTCATCCCGGTGGAGGCCACACATGGATGTTGCGACGTATCGTTGGACCACAAGTGACTGCAGCGGCGGTGCTGTTTGGCGAAGTGCTCGATGGTACTGAAGCACAACGGGTTGGCCTCGCGTATCGCTGTGTTGAAGATGCAGACTTGCTGGCCGTCGCGCACGAGATGGCGGCCCGTGCTGCGAGCGCACCACGAGAACTTGTGATTGAAACTAAAAAAACTCTTGCAGCAATGGCCGATGT
>WLKU01000049.1 GCA_009701105.1 Actinomycetota bacterium
GGCAAGGTGCAGCGTTGGCAAGAATCTGCTGTGAAGACGCCAGAGATCATCGAGAAAATGCGAGTGGCCGGCAAGATGGGCGCCGAGGTCTTGAAGTTGGCAGGAGAATTTGTACGACCTGGTATCACTACCGATGAGATCGATGTCTATGTACACAACTTGTGCATCGAACGCAATTCATATCCGAGTCCACTGAACTATTCGGGTTACCCGAAGAGTGTGTGCACGTCGGTCAACGAAGTTATTTGTCACGGAATACCTGATGCGCGGGTGTTGCTCGACGGTGACATCATCAACCTTGACGTCACGTGCTATTTCAATGGTGTGCATGGCGACACCAACGCAACATTTGCGGTTGGCGACATCGACCAAGAGAACAAGAATCTGATTCATGTGACTGAAGAGTGCACGTGGCGCGGTATTGAAGCCGTTGTTCCAGGCCGTCCGTTAAGCGACATTGGTAGAGCAATCGAGACGCGTGCAAAGCAAGACAAGCTAGGTGTCGTTCGCGCATTTATTGGGCACGGAATTGGCGAACAGTTTCACACCGACATTCAGGTGCTGCACTATTACGACTCGCACAACAACACGATCATGCGACCAGGAATGACTTTTACGATCGAACCGATGATCACACTCGGTACATGGCAGCACCGCATGTGGAATGACGACTGGACTGCGGTCACTGCAGACGGCAAGCGCACTGCGCAGTTTGAACACACCGTGCTTGTGACTGACACTGGCGTTGATGTGCTTACCGGGGGCCCAGGGGCTGCATCGCCAAACGCGCCGTGGAAGCGTTAACTACACATGATTGACGCAGTCGACGTAGAGCGATACTTGCGTTTTGACCGCAGCAATTGGGCCGAGTTGCGCGCGCAGACGCCGCTGACTTTGCACGAAAAAGACCTTGAAGCATTGCGCGGTATTAATGACCGTATTGACTTGGAAGAAGTCGTGGCCATCTATTTGCCGCTCACTCGCCTACTCAATTTGTATGTGAGCGCCACGCAAAACTTACACCGCGTTGCCGCAACATTTTTGGGAACCATTTCGCCAAAGATGCCATACGTCATTGGCATTGCTGGCAGCGTTGCAGTTGGCAAAAGCACCTCTGCTCGTATCTTGCAAGCGTTGCTTACTCGTTGGCCAGAGCACCCACGGGTTGAGTTGATCACCACTGACGGGTTTTTGTATCCAAACGCCGTTCTTGAAAGCCGCGGGATTATGAACCGCAAGGGGTTTCCTGAGAGCTACGACACCAAGCGACTAGTGCAATTTTTGCGCGAGATTAAGGCCGGCATGCCGGACGTTTCGGCGCCTGTGTACAGCCACGTCGAGTACGACATCGTTAAAGGCGACAGCCAAGTGGTGCATCAACCAGACATCTTGATTGTTGAAGGACTCAACGTCTTGCAAGTAGGTAGCGATGCAATGGAGTTTGTGAGTGACTACTTTGACTTTTCGATTTACATTGATGCGGTAGAAAGCGACATTGAAAATTGGTATATCGAAAGATTCTTGGCGCTGCGACAGACCGTGTTTAGCAATCCCAACAGTTTTTTTACACACTTTGCGCAACTCACCGATGAACAAGCGATTGAAGTAGCCCGCGGCATCTGGCGCGAAATTAACGGCAAAAACCTTAGTGACAACATCGCTCCAACTCGCGCTCGTGCGTCACTGGTGATGCAAAAAGATGCAAACCACCGCGTTACCGAAGTGCACCTGCGCAAGTTGTAGTTGTTGCGCGTCGTACTAGCGAGAAATACTCGCTAGCCAATCTGGAAAGTCTGCCAGTTTTGCAATCTCAACAAAGCGATCATCGGCCGTCGGCACGCTCTCTGATTGATCAAGTTCCCACAAAATTTCATACGGGACATATGCACCGAACCCACCAATAGCGAGCACGGGCATGATGTCGCTGTGGAGCGAATTGCCGACCATGCAAAAGTGATGGGGATCGATGTTGAGACTTAGAAGCACGCGTCGATATGTAGCCGGGTCTTTTTCAAGAACGATCTCAACATGATTGAACAGATGTGCGAGCCCACTGGTCTCGACTTTGCGGGTTTGATGCACGAGATCGCCCTTCGTGATCAACACCACTCGATGGGTTTGTGCAACTTTGCTCAACACATCGGCAACACCTGCAAACAACCTGACTGGCTCAGTGAGATGCTCGCGTACACCGCGCAAAATCTCTTGTAAAACATCAACGGGCACGGTGCCGTTGGTAATCGTTATTGCTGCTTCAACAGCCGAGAGCCCAAACGACTTGACGCCATAGCCGTATGTGCCGATGTTGACGCGTTCGGTTGCGACCAACGCCGACTTGATGTCGATGCCAGCTGGTGCGTAAGGAGAAACTAAATCGACGAATCGATTTTCGTTGTGTCGAAACGAATCTTCGCTAAACCACAGCGTGTCATCGGCATCAAAGCCAATCGCATCAAAATGCTCGGACTTCGTCATGGCTAACGGTGCAGTGCGTTGAGATAGTTGTAGACCGTGATGCGTGAGACGCCCATCGCATCGGCAACGTCTTCAACTGCACGTCGCACCGTGAATGCTCCGCGCTCGTCAAGCAATCGAATCGCAGTTTGTTTTTCATTACGCGAAAGTTGTGACAGTCGCGCACCGAGTTCGCGCTCCACTCCCTCAATAATGCGGTCGAGCGCGCCGTGCAAGGCTGGCAACCGCACGCCAGCAATTGTCACGCCTTCCCACACCAACGGAATATCGCCCGCAATCAGAGCATCCGGTGCAACAAGCTCTGCTCCAGTTGCCTTTAGCAATGGTTTAACAGAAGCGATCAGCGGATGATTGGGAATCGTCATGCAACTCCAACATCGACACTCACATATGTTGCGCCATTGCCGTATGCAGCGCGCATCAGTTCTGCAATTACTTCTGGCAACTGTTCTTTCGTTACCGAAAATGACGAACCGAATGGACCAAAATCAACACTCAAACCACAACGCTCAACTGCGGCAACCGCTGCCGTTACGTGGGCACCTGGGGATCCTTCTACGAATGGTTCAACGGTGAACTCGACATTCAACATGGTGCCTGCCTTGTGTTTGGGTAGAGATCTCAATAATACGCGTAACCCATGCACTTTCGGCTGTGGGATGAACAGCACTGGTGTGCGTACCATTGTTGCATGGCTTCGACCCCAAAAATTCAACCGGCAAACGAACGACATGGAGCAACAACCGCTGTAGTTGATCAGGCCAAAGGAACGCTTGAGTACGCCCGCGAAATTAGGCGCGACCTACACACCTGGCCAGAGATTGGTTTGGATTTGCCAAAGACACGCGACCGCGTGTTGACGGCCCTTGAGGGTTTGCCACTCGACATCACATTGCACAAAACAACAAGCGGTATTGCTGCCCTCTTAACGGGAGACAAGCCAGGACCAACCGTGATGTTGCGTGGCGACATGGACGCGCTGCCAATGCCCGAAGACACTGGGCTCGAGTTTTCGTCACGCGTAGAAAATGCAATGCACGCATGCGGGCACGACACCCATGTGGGCATGCTCGCTGGTGCAGCACGCATGTTGAGCGAACGCAAAGCCGACTTGCCTGGCCGTGTGCTGTTTATGTTTCAGCCAGGCGAAGAGGGTTACGGCGGTGCCGAATACATGCTTGACGAAGGCTTGCTCAATGTCCCAAAGCACGCGGATGGTTCTGCTTCTCCAATCACGGCGGCATACGCGATCCACATCACTTCGTCGATGCCCGCCGGATTTCTTGGCACAAAAGGTGGCCCGATCATGGCATCGAGTGATCGACTCGACATCATCATCACCGGCAAAGGCGGACACGCATCTGAACCTTTCCGCACGCTCGACCCCGTGCCCGTTGCCAGCGAAATCGTGTTGGCGCTTCAAGCATTGGTCACACGCCGTCACGATATTTTTGACCCAACCGTTGTCACCATCACACGAATGATTGCTGGCACTGCATACAACGTGATTCCAGAAACTGCACGACTTGAAGGAACCATTCGCGCAGTAAGCGCAGCAACACGAACCAAAGTGCACGAAGGTATTAGGCGAGTCGCAGAAGGCATCGCCAATGCACACGATATGAATGCTGAAGTAATTATTGAACTTGGTTACCCAGTCACTGTGAATGATGGTCCATCAGCCGACTTTGCACTTGACATCGCAGAGTCAATCGTTGGACCAACACAAGTTGCAAAGTTTCCAAACCCAGTGATGGGTGCAGAAGATTTCAGTTACGTGCTCGAAAAACTTCCAGGTGCAATGTTGTTTCTTGGTGGCACGCCAAATGGTGTAGACCCGCGCAAAGCGCCACCAAACCACTCCAATCGTGTTGACTTTGAAGAAGACGCAATGACAACAGGCATGGCGTTGTATACGTCTCTCGCCTTGCGCACACTCGGCGTAATGCTCGACTAATCGATCAACAATCCACATGACTCGCGGTTCAGATAGCTCTCATTCGGGTGGCCAGCGCCCCCTGGAAGGCATACGGGTACTCGATTTCACACGAGTTCTGTCTGGTCCGCATGCAACACGAATGTTGAGCGATCTGGGTGCCGAAGTCATCAAAGTTGAGCCACCAATGGGTGACATGACCCGCTTTGCAATGCCCCGAGTGAATTCATTGTCGTCGTATTTCATTCAACAAAATGTGGGAAAGAAAAATATTTCGCTCGACATGACAAAGCCACAAGCAGTTGAATTGCTAAAGAAACTTGTGAACCATTGCGACATTGTTATTGAAAACTTTCGACCTGGCGTGATGCACAAAATGGGTCTTGACTACGAAACTCTTTCGCAATTAAACCCACGTCTGATCTACACATCGATTACGGGCTATGGAGCAACCGGACCATGGACAACCCGCCGTGCCTATGCGCCTGTCGTCAACGCTGAAACGGGAATCACCAAACATCAAGGAGATGTGCGGGGTGGGCAATACGCAAATGATCCGCATAGTCATGGCGATGTGTACACGGCACTCGAAGCAGCGAGTGCGATCTTGGCTGCTTTGTATCAGCGCGAGCACACTGGCGTTGGTCAATACATCGACGTGTCGATGGCCGAGACCATGTTGTATGTCAATGAGCATGCACATAACCAAATGTGGACAGGTGTCGAACCCGTTGGCGAGATTCGCTCGTTTCAACCTGCCGACTACCCCGTGCTGACTGTTGCCGACGGATCAATGGTTGTTGTCAGTGGTCACCCAGCAGAGCGCGGCACTTTTGATTTCTTTGTCGCAGCAATGCAGCAACCTGAGTTGCTCAGTGATCCACGATTCAGTGATGTCGCTACACGCCTTGAACATTTTGATGAGTTGATGGACATCATGCGAGCGTGGGCAAAAACTGTTCCGACAAGTGACGAAATCGAAAACCGACTTTCTCAATATCAACTTGCGACTGGAAGATTGCGCAGTGTTGGAGAGTTGGCAGATACTGAATGGGCGCACGAGCGAAAAGCAGTGGTCTTAGTAAGTGACCGCGGAGATGGCGCAGTGCGCATTCCAAATAGCCCGTGGCACTTCTCTGGCTCTGACACCACAACACAAGGTGATGCTAAATATCGCGGCGAAGATAATCATGCGATTTTTTCAGAAATTACAGGATTGAGTAGCGAAGAAATTGCACAACTCGAAAATGATGGCGTGCTCGTCAGCAGAGGTCCAAGCAAGCGTTAACTAACGACCAGAGTGGCCAAACCCACCGCCGCGATCTTCACCATCAAGGTTGTCCACCACATTCCAGTCAATGGTTTCAATTCGTTGAATCAGGATCTGTGCAATGCGATCTCCGCGTGTCACCAGATAATCCACGGTTGGATCAGTGTTGATCATCACAACTTTGAGTTCGCCGCGATAGCCGCTGTCGATAATGCCTGGAGTGTTGACGAGCGTTATTCCGTGCTTGAGAGCCAATCCACTGCGAGGCACGACGAAACCTGCAAACCCAAGAGGAATGGCAATTGCCAAGCCTGTTGGCATCAGTATTCGCCCGCCCTTGGCTGGAATCGTCGCATTCTCGCGTGCGTATAGGTCAACGCCTGCGTCTCCGTTGCGGGCGGTGGCTGGCAGGGGCAAATCGGGGTCGAGGCGCTGAACAGCGACCGAGAGGGGCTGATGAGTCATATAGCGACAATACGCCTAGATTGCATGGCGTGCTGGTGTGGATGGATCTCGAGATGACTGGGCTTGACCCAGAAACCGATGTGATCGTAGAAATAGGCACCCTGATTACCGACGACAATTTGGTCATCATTGCCGAGGGTCCCGATCTCGTCATTCATCAACCCGACTCGGTTCTTGCCCTTATGCAACCGATCGTTGTCGAGATGCACACGAAGTCTGGGCTTCTCGAAGCAATCAAGACGTCGACCGTGACGCTTGAGGAAGCCGGCAAAGCAACACTCGAATTTATTGCGTTACATGTGCCCGAAGCCAGATCGGTGCCACTGTGCGGAAACTCGATTGGTACCGACCGACGCTTTCTTGCAAAGTATCTTCCAGAAATTGAAAATTATTTGCACTACCGCAGTGTTGATGTGTCGAGCATTAAAGAACTCTCCAAGCGCTGGTACCCAAAGGTAGGGATTGACCGCCCAAACAAAGGTGGCTCACACCGCGCGATGGATGACATTAAAGAAAGCGTTCGTGAGTTGCAGTTTTATCGCGACAAATTGTTTGTTACCGAAGTCGCCAACAAAACTGTCTAGCCCTTCCAACAGTCAATTGGTACATGTGTCACAACTAATGTGGTTGATGTGAGCGACAAGGTGTACACCAAGCAGGAACAAGTGCCTGCAACTGCAGAGATTACTGAGGTTGCACCAAATATTTTGCGCACTCAACTTCCTATCGACATGCCTGGCCTTGGCCACGTCAATATGTATGTGCTCGAAGACTCACGTGGGGTTGCCGTTGTCGACCCAGGTCTGCCTGGCAAAGCAACATGGCAAGCAATCAACAATCGATTGGCCGAGATCGGCGTGCCACTCAGGCGAGTGCACTCCATCATCGTGACGCATAGTCATCCAGATCACTTCGGTGGCGCTGGCCGACTTCGTGCCGAAACCGGAGCCGACATCATCACGCACGAAAGTTTCCGGATGTTTTTTGATCCGACCGAACCAGACGATGTAGATGTTGAGACTGTGGCTGCCGCTCCACGTGTTCCATTTGGTGACACGCCGTGGGGTGGACCCGGTCACTCATTGCCGTGGCGGCGCAGAATGTATTACAAGGGCTCAAGCCGCTTCCCCACATTGTTTCGCGCACCAAAACCAACGATCAGGCTTGCCGAAGGTGAGCACATTTCGCTTGCAGGGCGCGAGTGGATGGCCATTCACACGCCTGGGCATACCGAAGATCACCTCTGTTTGTTTGACCCAGAAGCCGGCGTGATGCTGTGCGGTGACCATGTATTGCCAACAATCACTCCACATATTTCGGGCATGACCAAAAATGTTGACCCGCTCAAAGGTTTTTTTGATTCACTCGACAAAGTTGGGGCGTTTGGCTCACAAGTCAAAATCTCGCTACCGGCTCATGGTTTGCCTTTCGCAAATCTCGCACTGCGTTGCGACCAGATCAAAGAGCACCATGTGGGTCGACTCGAAAAATTGCGAGTGGTGGCAAACGAACTCGACAAGCCGCTTACCGTGACCGAATATTCTGGCCACTTGTTTTCACCGCGCGCGCAAGGCACGATGGCCGACAGTGAAACCTACGCTCATCTCGAGCACTTGCGCATTGCCGGAGAGTTTGACTACAAGGTACGTGAAGGAATTCGCGAGTACAGTCGCGTCAATTAATCAATAATTACAGCGAGACAAGTTGAGTCACTGCAGCAACTCGGTTATCGCTCAGCACGTGTCGCAACACAACACGATCATCAAGATCTTGCGTCACGATACGTACTTCGTCACCTGGGTCGACTGCCAAATGATGCTCGACAGTTGCGTGTAAAGGTGCGCGGCGCGCATCACTATGAGTAGATAAATACTCTTCGAGCGCAATCCAATACGAAGCGTTGTTCATGTGGCCAACTGCATCCATGTCGGCAAATCGCACAGGCCATGCTTCGCTTGTCGCGCCCGGTGCATCAAGCGGTGGCAACGATTTGCCAATTAAGAAACTTGAGCGAATCTTTCGACCAGCGCTGGCGATATGCACCATGCTCAAGAAGTCTTCTGGCAACGGTGTTGGTTTCATTGTTTGCATATCCACATGCACCCACAACGCTGCAGATTCAATGCGCGCACCATCGTTAGCAGTAATCGTTGTACGACGCTCAGCCCAATGCGAGCCGTAACCACCACACCAAGTTTTTACTGAAACGTCGGTCATGTACAACGGAAACTGATGCACCCACATTTCTGTGCGACGCACCACCCAACCGTGGATGTCGGAATACGCGCCGTCGACCGCATCGTCATTGGCAATGTCTTGTAAATAGCGCGCTGTTGCATCAAGACGAAGCCGTCCCTTTGGAGTCACGTCGCCGAGCCGCACCCTGCGCTCGGTGCCAAAAACACGGCCATCGCTGGGCATTTCAACTGGGTTTGCAGGTTGCCACATGACGCTCAAACCCTATAGGGCATTGAGTCTCACGGTCGTTGCATTTAATCGCTTGCAATTGGCCTGCGAAGGTGGTTTGCTACATAGCCCATGTTGCAACACGCCATTTCCCGTAGCAATTCGTCAGCAGTGGCTGGCGCGCGCGCGTTTGCAACCGTGGCCGTAACAGCCGCAATCACCAGCCGTTATTCACGCTGGTTTGATATGCAGGCCGGAGTCGCGAAATATTCGAAAGATTTCACGAAGCGCCCGGTCAAAGGCCTCCTGGGGTTCCAGACGTAACAGATTTCACGTCGGAGAACGCCAAGAGGCCGCTGGGAGAAATCCCAGCGGCTTTTTTATTTCCCCCCGAAATGTGTTTTCCGACGTGAAGCCAATCAATACAACAAACAGCAATGAAAGGAACAGAAAAATGCAAACACTCATAGCACCAAAAGAGCAACACGAAACTCTCGTGTTGTCGGCCAAACGATGCAGCGACGGCAACGGAACGTTGTCGTATCTGTTCTTTTCGGAAGAGTTTGTTGACATTCAGCGCGCCAAGGCTGTGTGTTCGAAGTGTTCTTCGCAAGCCGAGTGCTTGCTCGGA